>SMXE01000040.1 GCA_004357015.1 Caldithrix sp. | reverse complement strand
CTGGACAAGCATGCAACACGACTCCGGAGTGCGCTTGCCGATGAGACCAAACTGCGCAGATGGATCGATAACAGCCCGGACGTCTATTGCAATCCGGCAAAAGGGAATGTGCCAAAGTCGGTAAGCTACAGCAAGAAATACTTCCGCTGGCAGTTCCGATACAGCCGGGAGGAATTGGAAAGAATCATCAAAGATAAAACCGGGGAGGAATTTGGCCATCTTCAGGACTTGAAGCCGGTCTCCAGAGGCGTTTCCGGGAGGCTCATCGAGCTGGAGGTGGTCGGCACGAAAAGGAGCTTTCGTATCAGCAAGGAGTTGGCCATTCGGCGGGCGCTATCGCGCAATACACTGTACAGCGCATGCTTTTACGTGGCAAAAGAGGGCGAGACCAATGCTCTTCCGCGCACTTTTGTTTTGCGTGGTGGTGGTTGGGGGCACGGCGTAGGGATGTGCCAGGTGGGCGCCGCGGTGATGGCGCATAGAGGCAAGAGAGTTGACCAGATCCTGCGCCATTATTACAGGGGCGTCTTTCTTGAGAAGCTTTACAAATAGTCATTCAACATTTGCGTTTTCTAAGCGATATACTAAAAACAGCGGGTTCGCCAAAAGGTGGCCAGTGGAAGTAATTTTCAATGTCACTTGTTTCATTGGATAAGAGCAACCCGCAGTCACAGGTGAGTGTGTTTGGCGCTTGCAGGGGCACTATTTAGCCACATTTTCGCTTGACTGTATTGGTTTATTTCTGTATTTTATTTTTCATGAATTGGATAGTCGATAGCTCATTTCGACGTCAAGTCCAAAAATTGTGTTGGAGATGTAGAATGCTAATCGCTGTAAGGGTTGATCGAGTTACTTTGGATGCACATACGAACCGGTTCGTTGTTATCCTGAAGGACGACGTCAGTAGTCGGTGGCTGCCAATTGTTGTCGGAAATACCGAAGCGCAGGCAATCGCCTTGCAACTTGAAAATGTTTCCCCGCCGCGTCCGCTTACACATGACCTCATCAAAAATTTATTGGAGTCCATGGAGGCAAGGGTTGCCCGCATAGTGGTCAATGACCTGCGCGAAAATACCTACTACGCTTCGATCAGCTTGAAAACGAACGGAACCAACACCGAGATAGACGCCCGTCCGAGCGATGCCATCGCGCTTGCACTCCGGATGCACGCTCCTATCTTTGTATCCGAGGATGTGATGGAAAAGGCTTCGGTATCGGACAAGGATTCCGAAGCAGAAGGCGAGAATGTTTTACCGGAGCCGGTGGACGATCTGGAGCGTCTGGAACTGGATATGCAGAAAGCCATTAGTGATGAGCGCTACGAGGACGCCGCGAGACTCCGCGATGAGATTAAGGAGTTGAAAGATAAGCAGGAAAGCCAATAGCGTACCAAGGTGCAATAGACTTTAAAGAGAAGGCGTGCCGGGCAACTGGTGACGCCTTTTTTTGTGGTTTACAATCACTTTCGGAATCAGTATATTGGCGCGAATTGAAACCAAAATCTAAAAAATCTGGCACGGCATGGCCACAAGTGTTACAATCTTGTGGAAAAGCTAGTTGTAGTGTGATAGTGAGGTGCCCAACGCGATGAATCTGCAAGCGCTGGACTGGATCATTATTGCCACCTATATGGTGTTCGCCATCGGCGTCGGACTTTATTACTCGCGGAAAGCAGGGGAAAGCATCAGCGAGTTTTTTGTTTCAGGCCGCAAACTGCCGTGGTGGATTGCGGGCACATCCATGGTGGCCACCACCTTTGCCGCAGATACACCGCTTTTCGTATCTGGCGTTATTGCCAGCGAGGGCATCGCGGGTAACTGGCTCTGGTGGAATCTTGCTGCCACCCACGTTATGGCCACACTTTTTTTTGCAAAACTCTGGCATCGCGCCGGCATTCTCACGGATCTCGAACTGCTGGGAATAAGATATTCCGGAAAACCGGCACGCATCCTGCGTAGTTTCCGGTCGCTGTGGGAAGGCATCGTCCTCAATTGTATCGTCATGGGCTGGGTGATGTTGGCAATGATCAAAATCGTGGGGGTGTTCGTGGACTGGCCAAAGTGGTATGTGCTTGGCATTCTCCTGCTCATCGCCTTTACCTACTCTGTCATGTCCGGCTTCTGGGGCGTGGTGATGACTGACATCATTCAGTTCTTTATCGCCATGTTTTCTGCCGTGATGCTGGCGGTGATCGTAGTTTCCGAAAATGGCGGCATCGCAAATATCAAAGCCAAACTTTATGAGACCTACGCTGACAAAACGGATCACATTTTGAGCTTCGTTCCCGAAGTGGGTTCAGCGTTTCTGCCGTTGACCACTTTTGTCGCGTTCATTTCGGTCAACTGGTGGGCGACAAAAGCGGCTGACGGGGGTGGCTACCTCGCGCAACGCATGTTTGCGGCCAAGGATGAGAGACACGCCTTCCTGGCGACGCTCTGGTACACTGTGGCGCATTATTGCCTGCGACCCTGGCCGTGGATCATCGTTGGCCTGGTCGCCATGGTTGTCTTTCCCAATCTGGAAGACCCGGAAATTGCCTATCCCTTGATGGTGGTTAAGTATCTGCCCTCCGGTCTGCTCGGCCTGATGCTGGTTTCGTTCCTGGCGGCGTTCATGTCGACCATCGACACGCAGGTGAATTGGGGTACGTCCATTCTGGTCAACGACTTTTACAAAACGTTCCTCAATCGGGACAAGGATGACCGGCACTACGTCACCGTCGCGCGAGTTGTGACGCTCATTTTGTTGCTGCTGGGTACAATGACGGCTGCATTGATGCAAACCATTAAAGGCGGCTGGGAGTTGTTTTACGGCATGTCTGCCGGCATTGGCGGTGTCTATATTGCACGTTGGTTCTGGTGGCGGGTGAATGCCTGGTCTGAAATCGTAGCCTGGCTTTCCTCCGCATTAGTTTACTCGGTGCTTTATTTCATTCACAAAAGCAACCCCACGGAATTCTATTCCGTCTACGGCTGGCGTTTGATAATTGTCACCGGGTTCTCCACTGTTTGCTGGCTAACTGCAACACTGCTCACCCGCCCGGTGGACGAAAATACGCTTATCGCTTTCTACAAAAAAGTCAAACCCGGCTCGCCGTTTTGGCAACCCATCGCGGCTAAAGCGCAAGAAGTCACTGTGGCGCGCCTTGGCTGGAACGATATCCTTGCTTGGCTGGCCGGCATCGTTTTTGTTTATGCCTTTCTGTTCGGTATTGGCAAACTCATCCTGGAATTTTATCTTGAAGCCGTCATTTATCTTGTTGTAGGGTTGGTCGCCGGCACCTTCGGTTACAAACTGATCTCCGAGAATGACGCTTAGTAGTTATCAAATTTCTGAAGTTCATCAAACACGATAGAGAAGATGATTCTAAAAAAAATTCAAGGCTTACTTGCCGGCAACCCAAACCGGACTTTTAAACCCAAAGAGATGGCGCGCAAGCTTGGTGTCAGCAAAACTGATTACACCAAGTTTCGAGATACGCTCAAAAGAGCAGCGCGTGATGGCAAGATCGCCAAAGACCGCGGTAACAACTTTGGCGCGATCAAACGCCTTGCGATGATCGAAGGCCAATTGCACGTAAAGACTCAGGGTTACGGCTTTCTCATCGCCGAGGACGGCGGACCGGACGTTTTCGTCAGCCAGAAGAACATGGGCACAGCGCTGCACAAAGATGTCGTGCAGGTGCAGCTTTATGCCGAAGGCCGGGGCAAAAACCGCGAAGGCCGCGTAATCAAAGTCGTGGAACGCGCCCGGCAGAACATTGTGGGGATCTACCGGAAGACGAAACAGTACGGCTTTGTTGTGCCAGACGACCTGAAGATCACGCGTGACATTTTCATTCCGCCGGGTGAAAATGAAAAGGCCGAATCGGGCCAGAAGGTGGTTGCAAAAATCATCTCCTGGACCGACGAACGCACCAACCCGGAAGGCAAAATCGTCGAGGTGCTCGGTTTCCCGGAAGATCCCGGCGTAGATGTTATGTCAGTCGTTAAGGCTTTCGACTTGCCCACAAGTTTTTCGACCGGGATCGAGAATGAAGCGGAAGAGATTAGCACAGCCATTCCCAGAGATGAAATCAAACGCAGGCTGGATCTGAGAAAAGAGACTTGCTTTACCATCGATCCGGAAGACGCCAAGGATTTCGATGACGCTGTTTCAATCAAGATTCTGAGAAACAATAACTACGAACTGGGCGTGCACATTGCCCACGTCAGTTACTATGTTCGCCCGGGATCAGTATTAGACAAGGAGGCGCTACGGCGTGGTACTTCCGTCTATTTGGTTGACCGCGTGGTTCCGATGCTGCCGGAAAAACTGAGCAACGAAATCTGCAGTTTGAGACCAAAAGAAGATCGATTGACATTCAGCTGCATCATGGAAGTAAATTCTGAAGGCAAAGTGGTAGATTATAATATTTGCGAATCCGTCATCAACAGCAAGCGTCGTTTCACCTACGAAGAGGTGCAACAAATCATTGACGCCAAGCCATGGCGAGGAAAACTTGTCAAAGAGATTCGCCTGATGCACCAGCTCAGCCGGGTCCTCATCAAACGGCGGAAAAATCTGGGCAGTCTCGATTTCGACATACCTGAAGTCAAGGTCGAGTTGGACGCAGACGGCAAACCGGTTGCCATCAAAAAACGCGAGCGTCTCGACAGCCATCGTCTGGTTGAGGAATTCATGTTGCTGGCAAATCAAACGGTGACGGAACATGTTGTGTTAAAACTCGGAGAACAAGGCCGTGTGCCGCCTTTCATCTATCGCATCCACGAAGAGCCGTCAAAGGAAAAAATGGACGACTTCAAGAAGTTCGTCAAAGCACTTGGCCACCCCATTGACGCGCACAAGAAGGTGACGACCAGGCTCCTGAGTCAGTATCTGGCCAGCCTTAAAGGCGAGCCCGAACAGGTTATCGTGGAAGAAGTGACGCTGCGCTCCATGATGAAAGCAAAATATAGCACTGACAATGTCGGACACTTCGGCCTGGCCTTTAAGCACTACACCCATTTCACCTCGCCCATCCGGCGCTATCCGGATCTGGTTGTTCACCGCTTACTGCAGGAGTATGGCCAGGGGGTTGATTTCAGCGATGCCAAATCTAAAAAAACGCGCCTGGAAGCCATCGCAACAAAAGTTTCCGACCGGGAACGGGTCGCTCTGGAAGCGGAGCGCGAGTCGATCAAGATGAAAAAGGTCGAATACATGAAACGGCACCTGGGCGACGAATTTGAGGGCGTCATCTCGGGCGTGGTTTCTTTTGGTATTTTCGTCGAAGTTGTCGACATTCTCGTGGAAGGGCTGGTGCACATCTCTGACCTGGCAGATGACTACTATTTCCACGACGAAAAGAATCACCGCCTGGTCGGCCAGTCCAGCGAAAAGACCTACCGACTTGGGGATAAAATTAAAGTGCAGGTTGTACGCGTGGACGTGGCAGAGCGCGTAGTGGATTTCGTTTTGGCCCCATAATTTACTTTCTCTGGCAGCGGCAGACTT
>SMXE01000039.1 GCA_004357015.1 Caldithrix sp. | reverse complement strand
GCAAAGACAACGCCACCTTCACCAACAACGAGACGCGCTTGCTGGAGTTAATGAGCAACAGCTTCTATCTGGAATATGAGGCCGGGCGGCCCTTTGGCGATTTTTTTATCAACGGTGTGCTGGCATTCTTCTTCAACCGGAACGTGGAAATAGAGGCGGCGTACTTTGACGCCAATGGCAGAAACTTCGCCAGACGCCTGAACGGAAATTACCGCGGCGCCACGGCTTTTTCAGGCGATCTCGGCATCGCCGTCGGCATGTACCGCAAGCCCATTTTCCTGGTGGCAAAAATCACCTATCCCTTCTTCGCAACCGATAAGTCAGACCGGCTGCGCGACGAACGCACTGCCAAGCAAGAGGATGGCAGCGCGCTCTTTCCCGACGATTACATCAATTTCAAGGCCCGTGAACCGTACGACGGCGTGCCCAATGATCTCGATGGTTTGAAGATATCCCTGACGGTTATGTTTTCGCTGGAATTGTAGGCAGTTATGCTTCACGGTCCGCCAACATCAAGTGTTCCTGGCTTCAAGCTCCCACATCAAAACCATAGAATACATGTGACATTTGCGCAACGGACCTTGCGTCTAATTGAGTTTTATTGCTACTTTCACTTTGTTGCGGCTGCTACAATTCTGTAGGTCGCAATCATATTCTTAAGGTCTCTCATTCAGACAGCGTGCAATGGCCACAATATGGTATTATGATCTGCCGAATCTGTTAAATATACACAGCAAATGAGGAGGCATTATCGCACCATGATTAGGCGGCTGGAAAGCACAGTAGGGTTTGCCTAATGAATAGCGCCGTCCGGCCAATGTTGATTCTTTAATGTCTGCAAAAAATGATACACTCAAGGGAGTAGCCTCACAATGAGTACCGTTCATGACGGAAACAATCAATCTTTTTCCATCGGGGCCGAAAAGTTAAACATTCGAAACGACCTAAAAAATTCCTATCACGATGTATATACTCCGGAAGTTATGGCCGCTTTGGCATCTCTCGCCAGATTTAATAAAGATCAAAAAATGCTCATGGTAAAAAGAATCCGGAGAAGGGCGCAACGGATTCGGAACAAACAAAAAATAACCTTCCTGGATGTAAACGATCATATCCCGCGCACCAACATCACCGTGCAAGAGGCAAGGGATGGCAAGTTTACCGGTGCAGACATTCCGGCAGATCTACGGCGACAGTGGATTCAGGGAACGGGACCTGCAGCAAGACCGAATTCTCCAACTAAGAACAGCATCCGGAATGTGGCCTACGCATTGCTTTCCGGCGCAGATGGCTGGATGTTTGACGGAGAGGACGCCCTGGGCCAAATTACAACGATGTCGTTAGACAATCAAAGAAATCTTAAGTTGGCCATTCAAAAAGACCCTGTCTTTTTACAAAGTGCAGAGCAGGTGGCAGAGGAGATGAACCAGTGGGCATTAAATTTTTTTGGCAGAAGAATCATTACTGACTGGCAGGAACAATTAGATTTCACCACGAAGATATTTCGCACCCGGGGGCTACATTTGGATGACCGCCACATCCGAGACCAAAATGGCGTAGCATTGTCTGCTTCTATCGTTGACATGACGCTTTATGTTGTGAACAATTATCAACAACTGCTTACATCAGGCTCTTCCATTGTCTTGTATCTGCCCAAAATTCAGACGGCCGAAGAGGCGGCGCTTTGGGATGAAATGATGTCGGCCTTAGAAGACCATCTCGAACTTGCGAACGGCACAATCAAAGTTTACGTGCTGGTTGAGCAACTTGAGGCAACCTTTCAGTTGATGGAAATCAGGGCAGCTTTGGGCCGGCATTTCGTTGGATTTAACACGGGGCGATGGGATTATATCAACAGCGTGGCGGATGCCATGGTCTGGGATACAGCGTTTATCAATCCGAATATTGAAGCCATCACCATGACGTACGGATACATGAGAAATTATGAAGACCGGGTTCGCCGCGCCGTAAACACACCCGATATGAATGGCAATTTTGCGCTCTGGCAAGGGGGAATGGAACCCAATATCCCGGTAGGTTCGGAAGCTGGTGTCGCAAGCAGCATGGAAAAAGCAGTTGCGGGCGCTGTGCGTGAACAGAAAGAAGGGGCCAGCGGCAAGTGGGTCGCGCATTGGAAAATGGTTCACATCGTACGGCCAGTCTGGGAAAAAGTCGGGGAGGAAAACCAACTTGGCAAATCATTCCCTGCTCTTACACACACGCAGGAAGACAGAGACGGCCTGACACTGCTTGAAGCGGCCCCCACAACGATCCGCGGAGCGCGGAATCTATTGAGTGTCGGTTTGCAATATGGCAACGCCTTTGGTCAAGGTTTCCAGGCTGCCGCACTAAAACCAGCCGACTTTTTCGGTGATGACGATGTTTTGTATCTAATGGAAGATATGGCGACGGGAGAAATTCGTCTGAGTATCCTGTGGGAATGGATTCACAAAGGTGCAGAACTGAATGAGGATGACGCTGAAACCGGCCTGAAATCAGGAGATATTTTTTCAATAGACATCTTCGAGAGGTTGCTGAGAGAAGAATACGAGAAACTGCTGCAGGCAAAGGATAAGGATGTTCATGACGATTCAAAAAACACAACCTTACCGATTGCCCGTGAAATTGTTGAAACGTACGTTTTGGACACCATTAAAGTACCCTGGTATATCGATCTGTTAAACATGAACCTGAATAATCATGATTTGCAAACCGCCAAAGAAAGGATTCAGCAATACATGGACGCATTCAAGAAAAACGGGACAAGGATAACGGAAAATCTGGATTTTTTATCGTCTCCAAGCTAACCAATTACATGGAGGTAAAAAATGGATTCTTTTACTGATGAAGTCTTAAGCACCGAGAAGTGGTTTTCAAATTCTCGCTTTCAAGGGATTACACGTCTTCATTCCGCACGCCAGGTGGTTGAGCAGCGGGGAACGATTCATCGGGACTATTCAATTGCAAAAAACGCTGCAAAAGAATTTTATGATTTCTTAAAAGAGTTGTCTGCTAACGGAGAGTCAATCACCACATTTGGTCCCTATTCGCCGGGTCAGGCAATAATGATGAAACGCATAGGCATTAAGGGTATCTATTTGGGCGGATGGGCGACGTCCGCCAAAGGATCGGTGACTGAAGATCCGGGCGCGGATTTGGCAAGTTACCCGTTAAGCCAGGTACCGGATGAGGCATCGACGCTGGTACGCGCTTTACTGGCGGCCGACAAGAATCAACAGTTTGCCCGAGCAAGAATGTCGGCCAAGGAACGTGAGACCACCCCCGTCATCGATTACCGGCCTTTTATTGTTGCAGATGCAGATACCGGACACGGCGGCGACGCTCACGTCAGAAACCTGATTCGGAGATTTGTTGAAGTGGGAGTGCCAGGCTACCACATCGAAGATCAAAAGCCCGGCGTCAAGAAATGCGGTCACCAGGGCGGCAAAGTACTTGTCCCTGTCGATGAGCAGATCAAGCGACTTAATACCGCCAGATTTCAGCTTGATGTTATGCAAGTAGCCGGTATCGTTGTGGCCCGCACGGATGCAGAGGCAGCAACATTACTCGATGGCCGGGGAGACGAGCGCGATCATCCTTTCATATTGGGTTGTACAAACCTGAACTTGCCATCATACAAGTATTGCTATCTCGCACTTCTAAAGAGGTTCTATGAAAAGGGTATAGAGGATATCAACGGCCATTTGGTTTACAAAATATCTGACGCTAAATACAATGCCGCCGAAGCATGGTTTAAACAGGTAGGAATCCTGCCCTTTATCGATGATAAAATCGACACTTTAAACGCGGATACGGAAGAAAGGCTAGAGAAGACATTTGACGAAGTTAGCACAAAATTTGTTGAAGCGTGGGAAGCGGATGCCGGAATTAAAACGTTTGGAGAAGCAGTCGCAGATTTGATGAGTTTTCATGTTGAAGAGGGCGCAAAATTCGATTTGACGATTGATGAGTGGCTCGCTTTCGCCCGTCAAGCATCACACGACGAAGCGCGGCAAAAAGCAACGGACATGGATATCGACGCGGTCTGGGATTGTGAATTATCAAGAACACCGGAGGGCTACTACCAAATCCAGGGCGGAATTCCGTACGCCATCGCCAAATCTCTCGCCGTCGCTCCTTTCACTGACCTGATCTGGATGGAAACCAAAACGGCAAACCTGGCCGACGCCAAAAAATTTGCCGATGCCATTCATGCGGCTTATCCCGACAAGATGTTAGCCTATAATCTATCCCCTTCCTTTAGCTGGGACACCACCGGCATGACAGATGATGAAATGAGGAATTTTCCGACAGAGCTGGGAAAACTCGGTTATGTTTTCAACTTCATCACCTATGGTGGACATCAAATCGATGGCCTGGCGGCAGAACAATTTGCCACGGCCTTGCAACAAGAGGGCATGCTTGCACTGGCAAAAATCCAAAGGAAACTAAGACTGCTCGATTCTCCCTACAAAACACCCCAAACCTTTGTCGGCGGTCCGCGTCTGGATGGCGCGCTCACTGCCTCCTCCGGGCGCACTGCAACCACCAAGGCCATGGGAAGGGGTTCCACACAATTTCAGCATTTGGTTCAAACAGAGATTCCCCCTAAACTTCTCGAGACTTGGCTTGAGTCATGGGCAAAACGTTATGATGTTTCTCAGAGTTTGTCTGTCAAATTGCGGCCGCATACCGCCGGTTCAGAATTGCTGGAATTGCGCGTTTTGGACGAATCCGGAACCAAGATAGCAAATGTTATTTTCACCAATGTTCAAGACCGGCGGGACCGGAATATTCTATCGGTCAGGGATCAGAACACATTTGACAAATCCTTCCGCAAGAAACGTTTAATGACCTTGCTGCATCTATTTTTGATCCATCGCTATAAATGTTTTTCAGTGCATTATGTTAGCCCCACCGATGACAATCAGAAACAGTGCGAAGGCATGAAAGCCCTGGGCATTTATGATAAAGTTCAGACTGAGATTGGTCAGATCATCGTTGCTTCCGTCAGTAAGACGGGTGTGCAGAAGCTGCTCAATTCCGACCGAGTCGAGCTGACAAAACTCATTGCCAGGGATCGAGTTTAGAAGATAATAAAACGGCGCCATCATCTGATAGGCGGGTTGTCCCACCCTCACCACTTATAGAAACCGATTATAGAAACCGACTTTGTTGGAAAAAGTCGGTTTCTTGCATATTGTATATTCTGCCACATTTCCCCAGTTTGATGCAGCCTTAAACGCTGCCAAGCCCTGCGCTAGGTCCGGCGAAAAAGGCCGAATCGCTCAGAACGGTGACCTTTTCCTTGTGAAGGCAGTTTCTTTTTCTAACGAGTTCAACGCCATTACAATAGTTGTTACATTTATGCAAAGTATCTTGCGTCTCATTCATATTTATTGCTAATTGTTACATCGGAAGAAGTTGGCTTTGATGGCGGCGACTTCTTCCCATCCGCATCTCACCTTACTTTCTTGGTTTCATCTTATGGGGGGCACCGCACCATGGACACCTCCTGTCCTGAGATTTGTCATTTCTGTATAACATCCACAACAATATGAGGAGGAATTATTATGGCACACAGGTTGAAATACGCAGCAACAGAAATACTGGCCATGGCGCTTTTGCTATCCAGTTTCCTTGGCATAGCGACGCCGGCAAAAGCGCAATCTGATTTAATCATCACCGGTGTGGTCGATGGTCCGCTAACTGGTGGGATACCGAAGGCGGTCGAATTTTTTGTTGTAAACAACGTAGCCGATCTTAGTATTTACGGATTTGGATCTGCCAACAATGGCGGAGGGAGTGTGTCGTTGCGGCCACAGCGGGCGATTTCATTTATGTGGCTTCTGAAGCTACAGGTTTCACCAGTTTCTTCGGATTTGCCCCCGACCACACCAGCAGCGCATCTCTCATAAATGGCGATGATGCTATTGAG
>SMXE01000038.1 GCA_004357015.1 Caldithrix sp. | reverse complement strand
GAAAAAGACTACCCCGGCTGCAAGGTCTACCGCCTGGAGCAAAATTACCGTTCCACCAAGCACATTCTAAGCGTGGCACACTCAGTTGTCCGGAACAACAAGCAGCGATTACCAAAGAAGCGTTGGACTGCGAATGCTAAGGGTGAAAAGGCCAAGGTACTGGCGTTTGAGGATCAAATCGCAGAGTCACTTTATGTCGTAACCTCTATAAGAGAAGAACTACATGATAATGGACGAAACTTTTGTGATTTTGTCATTCTGTACCGCACCAACGCGCAGTCACGTGTTCTTGAGGATGCGTTGCGTGCCGCCGGCATTCCGTACATTATCGTGGGAGGCGTTCGGTTTTATGAGCGCAAGGAAATCAAGGATGTGCTGGCATACCTCCGTTTGATTTGCAATCCGAAGGATTCCATCAGCCTGAAGCGCGTCATCAACTTTCCTTTGCGCGGGATCGGAGATACCTCTGTTGAGAAACTGGAGCAATTTGCGCAAGAGAGCGGCATTCCTCTACTTGAAGCAGCGGGCCGCGCAGATGAGGTCGAATCGATCTCTGCCAGAATCGAGGCACAAATTAAACAATTTCATAACCTTATCAGAAAATATGCCTGCCTCAGAGTGGAACTCTCGGCCGGAGAGCTGGCGCGCACACTGGTGGACGAAATTGGTATCCTGCGAAAGTTCAAGGCGACGGGTACCGAGGAGTCTTATGGGCGCGGTGAGAACGTAGGCGAGCTTCTTTCCGCTGTCGATAATTTTAGCAAACGGCACAATAGCAACGATCTTGAACACTTTCTTGAAGAAGTTTCTTTAATAACTGACATTGATTCCTGGGACGACCGAAGCAATGCCGTGACGCTGATGACGCTACATAGCGCAAAGGGACTCGAGTTCCCGGTGGTGTACATGACCGGTCTCGAAGAAGGATTATTCCCGTTGTCGCGCTCTCTCAATACCAACGAGGAATTAGAAGAGGAACGGCGCCTGTTCTATGTAGGGGCAACGCGTGCTGAAGAGCGCCTCTACATGACCTGGGCCGCCAGAAGGCTGCGATACGGAGAGTATTTTGAAAATTTAGCCTCCCGATTTCTGGAGGAGGTAGACGACCGCTTCGTGGAGCGAATCGATCTCCGCAGAACCTACCGCGAACGGCCACACACGGAACATCCGAGAGGCAGCACAAATGGCCGCCGGCAGCGTCAGGAAGAAACTATGCCGGCGTATGAGGACTTCTCGCAGGATGCCCAGTCATTTTATGTCGGTTGTGAAGTGAGACACCCTTCTTTTGGACTCGGCAAAATTGTCGGCATGGACGGTAGTGGAGAGACCGCGAAGCTTTCGGTAAAGTTTTACGATGTGGGCGTAAAGCGGTTGTTGGTCAAATATGCGAAGCTTGAAACTGTAGGTTAAACTGATTTGATAAGAGTCAACCAGTTAACTATCTTAATAGTATATGTGCTGGCCGCGGCCATCCGCGGATTGGCGTTTGCGCAAGTCAGTATTGCCGAAAAGGAGTTTCTTTTCGCGCAGAAACTCTATGAAGACGGCCTGCATTTACTAGCAGCAAAGCAGTTTCGGGATTTTACACAGAAATTCCCTAACAACGAACGTGCGGATCAGGCGCTCTTTCTCAGCGGCGAATCCTATTTTGCAATCTCAGAATATGATAAGGCTTTTGGTGCCTACCGGGACATGGAGCTGAATTACCCCCGTTCCGCGCTAATGCCGCAGTCGCGATTTAAGATGGGACAGTGTCAGTTGGCGCAGGAAAACTTCAAGGCTGCCGCTGAGCTTTGGAGTCGAGTCGCCTATTTCCACCGGGAAAGTGAGCTGGCGCCGCGGGCTCTGTTGGCAGCAGGAGGAGCCTATGACAAAGCTGGGGACTTTGGCTCTGCCCTGGACAGTTTCCTGCGGGTTGTGAGCGACTATCCCGACGCGCTGGAGAGAATGGATGCTCACCTTGCGGTCGTGAACCTCTATGTTGACCGTGGGGACTTTCAGGAAGCGATTGCACAAATGGATGGCATTTTTCACGCGCTAGGCCCGGACCTGAAAGACCCGCGTATTTATTGGTTGCGCGGCCAGATTTTTGAAAAACTCGGTCAATTTCGGGAAGCTGAAGCCAATTACAAAAAGATCGTAAACGAATTCAAATCCTCCAAAGAAGCTGAGAACGCCTTGTATCATCTGGCACTCGCCTATCAGCGGCATGGCGATTTCACCAATGCTCTGGCACAGTTCGATGCCTTCATTGCGCAGGCTGACAACGCTGACCGACGTGCCGCGGCTTACCTGGGAAGGGGTGAAATTTTCGAAACGCTGACCGACAATGCAACTGCTCTGGATTCTTACAGGCAGGCCTCCCGGATTGCTTCTGCCGCGCTTGTGGATAAAGCTAATCTGAAGCTTGCACGGCTGCTTGCAAGAATCAAGAGGTACCAGGAGGCCGATAAAGCGCTCTCCGGGATAATAAAAGTTGATCCAGGTACCGATGTGCAGCGGGACACAGCCGGCATTATTCAACCCGCCTATTTGCTGCAGGTGGATATCCTGGTTGAGCTCGGCCGGGCACGGGATGCCCTGAGCTTGATCAGGACGTACAAGAACCGCTTTCGTGGCAGTGAGATCATGCCGGAAATGTCTTTCAGGCAGGCCGAGATCGTCGAGCAAGCCACGGGAAATTATCCCATGGCTTTGCGGGCCTATCAGGATTTCATCGACACGTACCCGGGTAACGCCAGGGTGGACAATGCGCAGTTGGGTCTTGGGAGGTGTTACGAAAAATCTGGGGAATACCGGCTGGCCATCCGGGAATATCAGCACTATTTGGAAACGTATCCCGGCGCGGACGAGTTCTCCTGGGCACAGGGCAGGGTCAGATCAATTCGAGAAAACCTTAATCTGGACTCTAATTCGAGTTTGCGCGGCTTGACCAGTCTTGTTGCAGTCTTGAACTCGGAAAGCCCTTCGAAAAATATCGACCTGGAAATCGGGAAGATCTACTACCAGGCCAAGAGTTTCGAGGATGCAGTCGGTCAGTTCAAAAGAGCGATTGTAATGCTGCAAGAGGGCAACAATGCCAAGTCCTCTGCCGAGGCGTTCTTTTTGCTGGGCAAGTCTCATTTTCGCCTCGCGGAATTGGCTTCGCTCGCGGATGATCCGGTTGGGGCGAAAAGCCTCTTTGACAGTGTGGTAGTCAGTCTCAGCTATTTGGAGCAGAACTTTTCTGAATTCAAGGCGGAGGAGGTAAAGTTCCTCTTGACCAGAGTCCACCTGCTAACGAACGAAGGTCAGATGAGCTTGCTCGACTTGGCCGCAACGTGGCTTGAGCGGTACCCGCAGGGCAAGCACTTAGATTTTATCCATATGGCGTTTGCGGATTCCATCTTTGAAAGCGCCAGCGCCGCGGACACGAGCGCGTTCAGAAACGCGAGAACCTACTACGAGAAAGTTGTTTCGACGCCACGTTCGAGCATCTATTTAGAAAAGGCCGCTTTTCGCAGCGTTTTGTGCAGGGCTCGCTTTGAACCGGACTCACTGGTGTTGGCCAGCGTGTCACAATTTGTCGGAGACAATCCCAGGAGCCATTTCATTCCTGAAGCGCTTTACCTGCGCGCGCAGATTTTTCAGCAAATGGGGTCATCTCAATCGGCACTCGATGACTTGCGGCGCATCGAAACTGACTTTTTCTACTCGTCGATTGTCACGGCTGCGCAAATCTTGCTGGGCGACATCAATTCTGATTTAGGCAAACACCAGCCGGCGCTGGAGTCGTACATGAAGGTTCGGCGCCATTTGAAATCGACATCTGCAATGGAACTTGATAGTCTCACGATCCGGATCGCGAATACCTACGAACAGCTTGGTCAGAAAGAGAGCGCCCTGCGGGAGTATATCCGTTTCATCCATGGCCACGCGGACGGCGATGAGGCTGTGCAAGCCATGCTGGCGGTTGCCCGGATTTCACAGCAAGAGGGGTACGAGGTTCTCGCAAGAGAATATCTCAGCAGCATCCTGAATCGGGACCTGGGCCAGGGGCTTAAGGCGAGGGTGCACCGCCAACTTGGAGACCTGTTGTTTGCGGATAAATCCTTCCCGCAAGCACTCACACACTATTTGGCCACCAAACAACTGGCTCAGGATAGGATGGAACAACGTTACGCTGAGTCGCGTGCGATTAGGTGTCAGTACAAAATGGAGCAATTTGCAGCCGCAAATGCTGCGGAAAAAGCTTTCAAAAAGAAGTACAAAAATATCAAGGAGGAAGAAGGCCAATTCTTGCTGGATAAGGGCAACGCGTATCTGGATGACAAGAACTTCATCCTCGCCGAAAAGACCTTTAAGAAGCTGCGCGGCAGCTTCAAGAATACAGACTGGGGTGCGCACGGAGAGTTTGGGCTTGGGGCCGTTTATCTCATCACCAACCACACTGAGGACGCGCTAAAGATTCTGACGGACATTCCCTCACGCTATCCTGACAGCGAAGTCACGCCGCTCGCCTATTTCAACCTGGGCGATTTTTACTACAAATCGCAACAGGTGGAAAACGCAATTCACGCTTTCAAACGCATCCTTAAGCATCCTAAAGCAGGAGACTATTATCCCAAAGCGTTGCTCTATCTTAGCAAGTGTTACGGCGACGCCAGAATGTGGGACCAGGCGATTGCAGTGACGCGGGAGTACCTCAACAAGTATCCGCGCGGGGAGCACGTTTTTGCGCTTAAGGTTGCTCTCGGCCGGCATCTGATGAATCTCAAGGAGTACGACAGGGCCATCGGACATTTTCGCGATCTGCTGCCCTACGCTGACACGGAGTCGGAAGCAGAGATCCAGTTCAACGTCGCGCAATGCTACAAAGAGATGGGGAACTTCGAACGAGCCACTGCTGAGTATTTGAAAGTAGCGTATCTCACCCCTCGCACAAAACTCCCGTGGCATGTCACCGCCCTGTTCGAAACCGGCAGATGCTTCCTGCGACTCAATGAAGTCGAGCAAGCAAGGAAAATCTTTCAAAGAATCCTCCGCGAGCAGGGTGTCGGAAGCAATTTTGGCCGATTTGCGCTCAAGCAATTGGAAGAAATCGATAAAAGTTATCTGTCAGAGTCAACGCGTTAGCGCAAAGCGTGGCAGAATGCAATCCCGACCGCACGTCCGGCGCCTGGACACTATTTACAACCTATGTCAATTTTTCGCCAGATATGGAATAAAATCCCCGCAAAGCAGTATTGACAAGTAGCTATTGGTAAAAAAGATATCTTTTATTTCTTAATGAGCCGTGCAAAGATGGATTCTCGAAATGAAAAAGATGTACTTGCGTACATCCACCGGTCTCTTGACGGAGACGTCAGGGCCTTTGATTGGCTTATCAAAGAGTATCAAAAACGGATCTACTTCACCGTTATGCAAGTTGTGATGAACCACGAGGATGCAGATGATGTACTGCAGGAGACGTTCATTAAAGCGTACACAAAGCTGGAAACATATGATGACAGTTATCCTTTCTACCCCTGGCTTTATCGTATTGCCATCAACACGTCTCTCAATCATCAGAAGAAGAAAGCCCGATTGCGTGCTCTGTCTCTCGATGACCTGGATGGCAACGGCCATCAGGCAGAGCTTGCTGAGTCGCCTAAGCAGGTGTACGAAATGGAGGGAAGTGAACTTGCGCTCAAGCTGAAAGCCGCGCTTGGCAAAATCCCTTATGAGCAAAGAACGGTATTTATGTTGAGAGTCAACGACGGATTAAGTTATCAGGAAATCAGCGATACACTTGAAATTTCTATCGGTACAGTCATGTCGCGCCTGTCACGGGCACGCGCCAAGTTGCGGGCCCTTTTGCGGGGTTATTTGGAAACCAAAGATATAGAGGTATAACAAAGCCATGAACCATTGTGAGTACAAGTCCAAAATCGAGCGGTACCTGGACGAGGCGCTTACGGAATCCGATATGCTTGAAGTGGGCAAGCATATTCGTGGGTGCTCCGACTGCTCGAAAGACGTTGAGGTTCTTTCGGAAATAGAATCTCTTGTGTCGTCCTCGCTTTTTGCCAGTCCTCCTGCCGACTACTGGCAGAGCGTGCCCAAAAAAATTCTCGCCCGGCTTGGATTAAAGCCGTACCGGTCGCCATTGCAAGTCCTTCTAGAGCAGGCGGCAGGCTTCTTTTCCCCGCCAAGCTACCGTCTCGCATTCGCAGGCGCACTGGCCGCAGTTTTTTTGTTCTTTGTCGTGCGGGGCTTCCAGCCCGAAATGCAGTCGCCCCCCTCCATTACCGAGTTAGAGTCGAATGCGAATGCGTCGGTTGCTGCGCAAGAGAATAGAACAAATCCACCGCAGGAGAATAAAGTCTTGATTTCTACGCAGGCGGACGCCGCCACGCCTGCTGTGTCTGTTACGGAAGCTGCGGAGCAGAATGCCACAGTGCAGGATGCGGGTTCCGGCCAGGGTGTTTTGAAATCTCAGCCTGGGCAGATCGAACCGATTGCGGCCCGGCCGTCCAGAAGGGTGCTGCGTGATTTTGCTCAGGAGTTGGTGCCGGTGCCCATTTACGAATACATTCTTGACGCGGAGGATGTTGTGGTAACCGAAGCTTCGCGGTCAGGACTTCGTGCAATGTCGCATAATTTGACTGGCGCAGCGGCCCGGAATGTCGATGCCCCAACAGCGCTCTCCAAAGAAATTGCAGAAGAAAGCGATTTCGCGGAAACGTTGTGGATAGTACAGCAGAGCGCTTTGTCACAGGAAAAGAAAAATATCTGGCTCTCCTATGTTGCGCGGGAAGCGGACAGGACCTATCGCTCCATGGGCATCTATAATCTGGCGCTTGTTCTCGCCAGGATTGCTGAAGAGACCAGGGGAGAGAAAGAAGCTCAGGAGGCATTTGATTTTTTCGTCGAGCATGAGTCTTCCCTGCGATTCCAGATGGGAAGCCAGCGCTATGATGTCAAAGTCAACGCCTTGCAAATGGTTATTGACGGACGTTAGCCCGTGATTTCTGTACTACAAAGAATGAACAAAATTCGTCGTAGCGGATGTTTCGCCACCCTACTCTTGTCCTGCATGTTCGGCGCCGATGCCTTCAGCCAGGGATTTATAGTCTCGGATGCGACGCCCAATGGAAACCTGAATCTTCTCCGCAACAAGACGAAGGTCTCCGTCACCAACCAGGTCGCCAAATTTGATGTTGAGCAAACGTTCTTCAATCCTGCCGGCGACAGCAAGAAGGCGAGTTACTATTTTCCGCTATCCCAAGGTGAGGTCTCTGGTTTTTCCGTTAAGTCGGGAGGGGCTGTTTTTGAGGGCAGGCTGCTGCCGCCGGATGAATCGTTCCAGGTGCTGCAAGAACGTGTTCGTTCTACCGGGGATCCTTCCTGGCTTGCCCTGGTGGACAAGAGACTATTCGAAGTAAAACTCGCGCCTTTCTCCTCACATGAAAAACGTACTTTGACATTCATGTTCGTGGAAGTTCTGGAACGCACGGGCAGCCTGACAAGCATGACTTTTCCCCTGCCTGGAAACCACCTGCGTCATGGTCACGATTCCCAAATCACCACCACAGCCGAGCCTCCTCTTTATGCCTTCAATAAGATAAGGGACGCCGCTTCTTACAATGGCAGGACAGCTCCAGTGGAAGTTGATGTGGCGCTGAACACGGACTCTGCCTTGATAAATATTTACTCGCCCAGTCATGCGATCAATGTGAAACGAAAGAGATCCAACCGTGCCACGATTTCCTATAGCGGTGAAAATAGCTTCGGGCATGATTTTGTCCTTTTGTTCGGTACAGAGACGGGAATTGTTAGCGCGGATTTTGTCTCCTACCCTCCGGAAAATGGTCAGGATGGATATTTCATGCTGACGCTGTCACCGACAGCCAATCTGCCCGCGTCCCGAATTGTGAGCAAGGACATTCTTTTTTTGGTCGATGTGTCCGGCTCCATGAAAGGTGAAAAGCTGAAGCAAGTCAAATCTGCCTTGAAGTATGCCATCGGCAGCCTGAACGATGAGGATTGCTTCAATATCATAACTTTCAACACGCAGCTCAGGCTTTTCGGGAAGGATCTGGTTCGTGCCGTGGACCACGGGGACGAGGCTCTTGACTTTATCAACGGGATTGAGGCCAGGGGAGGGGCAAACCTGAACGAAGCTTTGCTGACAGCGCTGAACGTGAAGGGGGGTCACGCAAAGGCCAGTACCATCTTTCTCATCACAGACGGTCTGCCGACCGTAGGGGTTACTGACATCGCCGAGATTCGGACCAATGCCCATCGCCTGAACACGCGTGGATATAAGATATTTAATTTCGGGCTTGGACAGGATGTCCACGTGGATTTGCTGGACGGCATTGCCTATGACAGCAAGGGCCTTTCAATTTATGTGGAACGCGCTTCGGACATCTCAGCCGCAATAACTGAGATGTTCGACCGCATCAAAGACCCGGTGCTGATGGACCCGAAGGTCGATTTCGGCGACATGGCAGTGTATGATATCTATCCTGAGACAATCCCGGATCTTCACAAAGGCGAGCAGGTGCGCATTGTCGGAAGATACAGGAACCGCGGAACCGCACGAGTCCGGGTGTCGGGTGAATTGTCTACAGGCAAAACCGAGTTCGCATTTCCTGTCAGCACGGAGGACAGGGTACTGCACCACGCTTTTGTTTCGAGAGTGTGGGGCGTCCGGAAGTACGGCTTCCTGCTCGAACAGGAGCGATTTGAGTCCCCCACCGACGATCTCGACGCTGAGATTTCGCAACTTGCCGGGCAATACGGCATGCCACCCAGGAAGTTGCCCACAGCACAGATAGGGAAAGAGGCTGTCATGACGAGCGTGTTCAGAAGCCACTTCAGGTTGAGCGACACACCTGACCTGTGGGTCATCGGGGGGGGATCCGCCATGCGCTTGGAAAAACATTTATACGCGATGATTCAGGGATTTGGGTGGACACAGCACAGGACGCTACTGAAAGAACGCTCAAACTCATGTTCGGCAGTCAGGCGTACTTCGACTTTGCTCAGAACTTTAACGGCGCTGCTTGCTATCTGGCAGTCGGGAAGAAAGTGACTTTCAAATTCAGGAACACCACAGTGCAGGTGGATGACAGCGGACAGCAGACGATGTCCAAAGACGAGTTTGAAGAGATTTTTGCCAGGATTTTGTAACGAAATTGAGAAAACTGCTTTAACCCTTCCTCCTAGCCATGAAGAGCCGTGATCTGTTGCAGCGCGGCTCTTTTATTTTAGGGTTGATTTTGACCCGATTTTTAACTAATCTTACCTGCCGGTTCAGGCGCTTGAAACTGCAAGACAGGCAATGAATTTTGATCTGGAATTGACAGCAACACTTGAGAAGGCACTGGCTGAAGACTTCGGTGCAGTCGGCGACCTGACCTCCAATCTGCTTCTGGAAGAGAGGCAAGCGGGTTCGGCAACGATTGTCAGCAAAGAAAGCGGCGTTGTGGCGGGGCTGGAGGTATGCGGCGCTGTTTTTCGCGCCGTCGACCCAAACCTGGAGGTCGAAAAAGTCATTTCGGATGGGACGGCAGCTACGCCCGGTGACCACGTCCTGAATGTACGCGGCAGCGCACGCAGCATTCTGGCGGCGGAGCGTACGGCGTTAAACTTTCTACAACGGCTGTCAGGAATTGCCACCCTAACCGCTAGATTCGTCGAGCAGATCTCAGGCACAAGATGCAAAATATTGGACACCCGAAAAACCACGCCCGGGTTGCGCCTTTTGGAAAAATATGCTGTCACCGTTGGCGGCGGACATAACCACCGCTTTGGGCTGTACGACATGATCTTGATAAAAGAAAACCACATTCGGTTAGGCGGGGGGATAGAAGCTGCTGTTGCGCGCATCCGAAACAGCCTGAGTCTCGAGCAACGCCAGATACAGATTGAGGTTGAGACAACCAGCCTGCCGGAAGTGAAGGTAGCGCTGCACGCTGGGGCCGACCGAATCATGCTGGACAATATGACACTGGCAGAAATGAAAGTTGCTGTTGAAGTAATCGATGGCCGATGCGAAGTCGAAGCCTCGGGCGGGGTTGATCTGGGCAGTGTTCGGGAGATTGCCGGGACCGGCGTTGATTATATTTCGGTCGGCGCTATTACGCATTCGGCCAGGGCATTTGATTTTACGTTGCTGTTCAATTGATAGGGCAAATAAGAGAGAAGGATGATAAAAAAGATCGACCACATCGGTATTGCCGTCGCTGATTTGGATTCCGCCCTGCAGCGCTACCAGGGTTTGACTGGACAGCGCGCTGCCCACAGGGAGACAGTGGAGAGGCAAAAGGTGGACACCGCGTTTTTCCCGGTAGGCGGGGTGCGCCTGGAGCTTTTGCGCGGGACGGCCCCGGACTCACCCATTTCGAAGTACGTTGCAAAACGCGGGGAAGGCATTCATCACATCTGCTTTGAAGTTGATGATCTCGATGCTGCCAGGGAGGAGATGAGACGCGCCGGCTTTGTCTTTATTGAGCAGCAGGACGAGCAGGGCGCCGGCGGAACGCGGGTTGCCTTCATTCACCCCAAAAGCACCGGCGGCATCCTCTTTGAACTGGTTGAGTATCCTAACGCGGCTGAGCCTCAAATTCCAAATTCCAAATGATGCAATCACAAATCAGTCCAAACAGGCAAATCACAAACCCCAACGCCACGGCATGAAATAACAGAATTTGACTCGTCAGGTCCTAAGTTTACATGCAGTCCGTTTCTCCCAACCCTCTGCGGGAAAAACTCCAGAACGTTCCAAAGAAGCCCGGTTGCTATCTATTTCAGGACAAGAACCACAAGGTCATCTATATCGGGAAGGCTAAGAATTTGCGCAACCGGGTGCGTTCGTATTTTCAAGAAAGTCGCTCCGAAGGCCCCAAACTCATGCGGCTGCGGTCGAAGATCGCTGATTTTGAGACCATCTTCACCGACTCCGAGATCGAAGCACTCATCCTTGAAATGAACCTGATCAAGGAGTAAAAGCCACGCTACAACATCAACCTGAAGGATGACAAAAGCTACCCCTACATTCGCGTAACCAACGAACGCTTCCCGCGAATTTTTCCTACCCGCAAGATCATCAAAGACGGCTCGCGTTATTTCGGCCCCTACACCGACGTCGGATCCATGAAGAGTCTGCTCCAGTCAGTGAAGCGGATTTTCCCGATCCGGAGCTGCAATTATGATCTAACGGAGGAAGTCGTTGCCAAAAAAAAATACCGTCTCTGTCTCGACTATCATATCAAGAAATGCGACGGACCGTGCGATGGCCTCGTTGGCGTTGCCGATTATGGCGAAATGGTTGAGCAAATTGTAAGTTTCATCAATGGCAAGAACAACGAAGTCGTTCGGCAACTCACCGAAAAGATGCATAAACTGTCCGAACGGACGCTGTATGAAGAGGCCGGCAGGGTACGCGATCAGATCAAATTCATCGAAGAGTTTCAATTCAAGCAGAAAGTTGTGAGTGACGAGCTCACGGACAGGGACATAGTGGCCGTTGCAGTGCAAGATGCAGACGCCTG
>SMXE01000037.1 GCA_004357015.1 Caldithrix sp. | reverse complement strand
CGAGCAGCAAGCAAAATCATTAGGACATCCTTTACAGAAAGTGCTCATTCCAAAGCGCTCGACAAATGAAATCTATGAGGCACGGATAAATGCGGTTCTGGCAAGCCATAAAGAACAGGGGATCGATTCCGTGGCGTTTGGCGACCTGTTTTTAGAAGACATTAAAAAATACCGGCAGGCGCATCTGGCCAAAATTGGAATGCAAGGGCTGTTCCCAATCTGGCAACGGGACACCACCGAAATGCTCAAAACCTTTCTCCAATTAGGTTTTAAAGCAATCATTGTTTGTGTGGACTTAAGAACGCTTGCCGGTTCGTTCGTGGGCAAAATGATCGATGGAAAATTTCTCGACGAATTACCCTCGAACATCGATCCATGCGGAGAAAACGGAGAGTTTCATACCTTTGTCTTCGATGGACCAATTTTTGACGAAGAGGTAAAATTCGCTTTAGGAAAAACCGTTGTGAAAAATGATTCTTGCTTTTGCGATTTACTTCCAAAAGATTGAGAGGAGCAGCGCGCCGACGTCTGTTTCGCAGCAAGGACGCGTGCAGCCGGGCAGCTTCTTACTGGCGCAAACTATCCCAATCCCTTCAACCCGGAAACGCGTATCGATTTGCGCTCCAGAGCAGAGGAAATGTACCGATCAGGATTTTCAACCTGCGCGGGGGAACTGGTGAACAACCTTGTTGACCGGAGTTACGAACCGGGCAGCTCTTCGACGACCTGGAATGGCAAGCATGAAGCCGGGCGCAACGTTGCCAGCGGCATTTACACGTATAAAATGCGCGTTGGCCATGAACAACTTGTCCGCCGGCTGGGGCTGTTGCGGTAGTCTGATCGATTTAGGAAGGGCGCTTTCTGCTTCCTAAACCATGAGCTTTTCACCGGTATTAGACTGGAGATCAAAGCCTCTGTCGGGAAGTTCGGCAGGGGCTTCTCTGTGTCCGATTTTCAAACAATGTTTCGAGTAGAATGTACTCCATGCCGGGACCGTTGGCGCATATCTGCCCCCGGCTAAGTAGTTGTGAACGTTATCGGTGGCCAGAAATCCGGCATTTTCCCGCACAACTTGCGGTGGTGCAGCGGATGTTACGATACTTTAACCCTCTTTTTTCACATAAGTCTTGACTCTCAAAGCATAGAATTGTATTTTCACCTTGCTTAAATTGAACGATTATCGACCACATTGTTCAATCTTTGCGGCCCACGGATTCATGAAACGATGCCGCTAACTCACATGATTTTCGCACGGTATTCGACTTGACCAGGAAATATGTGTACCCAACATTTCCCAAATTTTTGCGGTAGTCCAGTTGTGGCCAGCCGAACTTTACGCAACATATTGAAATTACAGTTATTTGATTGAAAGGCAAGAGCGCGAGCGCGACGTACGATACCATGCCAAACAACCCCAAGTCCAAGTCGATACTGGTCGTAGACGATGTACCGGTAAACATCCAATTGCTCAACACTTATCTTTCCTCGGAGGGGTACAATGTGGTGACGGCCTCTGATGGCGCCGAAGCCATCGAACAAGTGCAACAGCATGCGCCGGATTTGATTTTGCTGGACGTCATGATGCCGAAAATGAACGGCTTCGATGTCTGCAAATTTCTGAAGTCGCAGGAGTTGACCCGATTCATTCCTGTTATCATGGTAACCGCCCTCAATGAAGTCGAAGACAAAGTCAAAGGCATCGATTCGGGCGCGGATGACTTTATCAGCAAACCGTTCAACAAGCTCGAGCTTCTGGCGCGGGTGCGCTCGCTGTTGCGCATAAAATATCTGCACGACGAGCTGCAGGAAAAAGTGATTCAGTTGCAACAAGCAAAGGAGGAACTCCGGCAATTGGCCATTACAGACGGATTGACCGGCTTGTACAACTACCGCTACTTCAAGGAGCAGTTGGAGCAGGAATTGAACCGCGCACGCCGTCATGAACTCAACGTATCGCTGACCATGATCGATATTGACCATTTCAAACATTATAATGACACCAATGGCCATCCGGCCGGTGATAAGGTGTTGAAAACCATTGGTGCGCTGTTGAAAGACAACATACGAAATATCGATATGGCGATCAGATACGGCGGTGAGGAGTTTGCACTGGTGTTGGTCGAGACGAACAAAGACGCAGCCAAGATCGTGGCTGAGAAAATCCGTAAATTGGTTGAAAAAAGTGCCTTTAAATTTGAAAAGCGCCAGCCGCTAAAGAAAATTACGATCAGCAGCGGCGTTGCGACTTTCCCTGGCGATGCGGCCGATTTTGACAGTTTAGTGAACACTGCAGACCAGCGATTGTATCTGGCAAAGCAGGCCGGAAGGAACACTGTTATTGTACATTCCTAAAGAGGCACAGCCGGACCAAATGAACATTAAACCGTTGAGAACGCAGAAATTGCCATGATAGATCTCTGAAGACTCTGCGCTCACTGCGGTTAAGGTTGGGGCGATGAAGAAAAAAATCCTGCCCCAAAACGACAAAATTTGACTTATCAGGTACTAAAGAGAAGTGATGAAGGCACAGTTCTCGATTCGGACATCTTTGGCGAAGAAACTTTTTGTGGTGACCTTTTTCGCCGCAAGCGTACCGCTCGGCTTCTCCTGGATTTATTTCCTGTACTTTAAACACGGCTCGATTCGGGGGAGCGAGAGTACCCTGCCGTTCATCTATTACGGCCTGGTTGTTCTTGCCTTGATGCTTGCCGGCGTCGGCGCCTATGTTTTCAGCAAACACATCACACGGCCAATCAAGCATTTTATCCAGACGGCCACCGAGATAGCGCGCGGCAATTTTTCTCAGCGCGTGCCGGTGGAATCACAAGATGAGATTGGCCGGCTGGCGAGAATCTTCAACTATATGGTGACCGAGCTTCGCCGGCTGGATGAAATGAACCTGAACAAGATCATCAACGAGAAGAACAAGACCGAAACCATTCTGAAGAATATCGCCGACGGCGTCATCGTCACCGACCCCCAACAAAAAATATTGCTTATCAATTCTGTGGCGCAGCGTTGGTTTGGGTGGGACAGTGAAAACCTTGAAAACGCCGCGTTAGAAACGACGGTTAATAATGAAGCATTGGTCGCATTTATTAAGGAAATTGCCAGCGCCAGCGGTAGCAAAATTGAAAGCGTCGAGATTACGCTTGACCCTCTGGGCGGCTGGAAGCCCGTGACCTTGCAGGCGCGGGCCGCATGCATGACGAACGAAAAAAACGAGTTGATCGGGATCGTGAGCATTTTACGCGACATCACACGCGAGAAGGAAATCGACCGGCTCAAGACAGAATTGGTGTCTATGGTGGCGCATGAACTACGGTCGCCGCTCACGTGCATTTCCGGCTTTAGTGAGCTCTTGCTTGACAATTCGGTGACGCGCCAGCAGTCAGAAGAATACGCGTCCATTATTTTGAAAGAATCAACCCGCCTCAATGATCTCATCAACAAGTTTCTGGACATCTCCAAAATCGAAGCGGGCAAGAGCCAGTTGCACAAAACGCCGGTCGACATGAAAATGTTGATTCAAAAAGTGCTTGACTTCAACTCGCAATTGGCGGACAGGAAAAATATTTCCGTCGAGTTCCTGGCACCGGAAGAAGTCTTGCTCCTGGACGTGGACCGCGACATGATGGAGCAGGCTATCCTCAACCTGTTCTCCAACGCAGTAAAATACAGCCCGGAAGCAGCAAAGGTGAAGGTGCGCCTGTCCGAATTGGATGACCAGATAACAATCGATGTTGAGGACACTGGCTATGGCATTTCGGAAAAGTCATTGCCCCACATTTTCGGCAAATTCTATCGCGTCACTGACAACGATGCAGTTCAGGACACGACGGGGTCTGGCCTGGGTTTGCCGCTGGTTAAGGAAATTGTGGAAATCCACGGCGGCAAGATAAGAGTCAGCAGCGTGCTTGGCCAGGGATCAACGTTTTCTTTTATCCTGCCCAAGTACAACATGGGTGTAGAGGAAACAGGGCGTCCGGACGTTATTGGGTAGCTTGCCGGTGTTCCGGCGCGTGAGACATTTCATGAAAGGTGAACAGAATGAGCCGCGATTTAGCAGTTGACGAAATCGACGAGACGGACGAGTTGGCCGACATTGCCAGTTCGATCATGGGGTTGTCGCAGACGCTTCTGGATGAATTGGAAACCGAGCTCAGCGCGGAACACAAAGCGCAATTGTCAGCGATCCACAACGCTTCGAGGAAGCTGCTGGTCAAGTTTCTGGAAAAGAACACAACTCTCTGTGCTGAATGAAAAAGTAGTTGCATGAAAAAAGAACGCAAAATTCTCTTTGTCGACGATGACCCGGACATGCTGGAAATCGGTGGCATCATTATAAAGAGGGCTGGCTATGATTACGTTTCGGCCATCAGTGGCCCGGAGGGGTTGGCAGCCGCTCTGAAGCATGCCCCGGATCTGGTCGTTCTGGACTATTATATGCCCGGGATGAACGGGTTTGAGTTTCTTGAGCAGTTCGTTAGCAATCCCGACTACAGCGTATTGCGCGAGACGTCTGTTATCATGCTGACTGCTGCTTCGGAGTCAGATGTAGACCGGCACGCGTTGTTCGAACTGGGACTCAGTGCGTTTCTAATGAAGCCGTTTGGCAACCGCGAGCTTTTGAACATCATCGATAACGTTTTCATCCAAAACGATCTGCGCTTGAAGAACAAAGAGTTGAAGGAACAGGTCAAGCGTACGGAATACAAGTACCAGGACCTGATCGAAAACGCCAGCGATTTGATTTTCACGTTAAACCCGCAGGCCAGACTTGTTTTCATCAACCGGCGTTTTCAGAGCATTACGGGCTTTGAGAAGCAGGAATGGCTGGATCGCTCCTTTTTCGAATTGATTGTGCAGGAGGACAGGGCAGACGCGGAGCGCAATTTTGAAAAAACCATCAATGGTAAATCGAGTATTTTCGAAGTGATGGTGCTGCATGCCAATGGCGCTCCCATCTGTCTTTCGATCAACATCAATCCGATCTTTAACAAGGGGAAAGTGGTTGGCTGTGTCGCCATCGCTCGGAATATCACCGAAAAGAAGCAGCTCGAGCAAGAGATAATCGAACTCAAGAATTTCAATGAAAGCATCATTCAGGGCATGGGGTCGGGTTTAATGACCATCGACCTCGACCACAAGATTACCTCCTTTAACAACGGTGCCAGCGAAATCCTGGGTATCACTTCTGAGCAGGTATTGCAAGAGAAGCTGGAAGATGTTTTCTCCAAAGATGATTGCGACCGGTTACTTATGAACATCGACGACCCGGAGCAAGGCCTGCTAAACCGCGAGATGGAGCTCAAGTCCAAGAACGGCCACTCGATTTTTGTAGGGTTCTCGGTTACGCCACGGTTTGATACGCAAAACCGGCGCGTGGGCACCATCATTTCCTTTAAAGACATCACCCAGATCAAGCAGATGCAGTTTGAGGTGCAGCGCATGGATCGCCTGGCGTCGATGGGCGTGCTGGCGTCCGGCATCGCCCACGAGATCAGAAACCCATTGGCTGGCATCAAGACTATCGCGCAAACGCTGGAGTTGGAGATCGACCCGGATGATGCGCGACGAGAGTACATCGCCCGCATCGTGCGCCAGGTGAACCGTATGGACGATCTGCTGAAGACGTTCTTTTCTTACGCGAAGCCGCGCCAGCCACGCCGCGAACATCATCGCCTGCAGGAAATTGTGCAGGAGGTGACGGCGCTGGTGGAAAACAGGATGCGAGGGCAATCTGTCAGCTATGCAGAGCATTATGATCCCGATCTGCCGCTCGTGTATGTGGACTATTATCAAATTCAGCAGATATTTGTCAACTTATATTTAAACGCCCTCGATGCCATGCCGAACGGTGGCGAGCTTAAGCTTGAGGCAAGTTCGAAAATCGCCACACTTAGCCGGGTAGACCGGCGTGGCCAGTCTTTTCCGATTAAGAGCAAAAGTTCTCTTTACGTGGAAGTTCTGCTCAAGGATACCGGAGAAGGGATTGAGGCGGATGTGCTGCCATCAATATTTAACCCGTTCTTTACGACCAAACCGCAGGGCGCTGGATTGGGGCTTTCAATTGTGTACAGAATCATGACTGAGCATCAGGGCGATATTCAGGTTGAAAGTGAATCAGGCAAGGGCACGGTTTTTAGAGTTTTGTTACCGACGGAGGATTAGCCAAAATGGCGAATGCGAACATACTGATTATTGAAGACAATGAAGATTTGTGCAAGACTCTGGCCGAGTTCTTACGCAAGAAGGGGAATCATGTACGGACGGCATTTACCGGGGAACATGGCCTTTCCATTCTGGGACAGGATATCATCGACCTTGTTCTGCTCGACATCAAATTGCCGGATATTAACGGCCTTCAGATCCTGGAGTCCGTTAAGGACAAAGATCCTGATATTCTGGTGATCATGATTACTGCCTCGACGGATGCCCGTCCAGCGGTAGATGCCATGAAGAAGGGCGCCTACGACTACCTTATGAAGCCGTTTGAACTGGATCAGTTGAAACTTGTGGTGGCAAAGGCGCTGGAAACACACAACCTTAAGAAAGAAGTCACCCGTTTGAAAACTCAGCACAAAGAGTCGTTCCCGGACAACGAACTTTATGGTGAAGCGGAGTCGATGCGCGAGTTGAAAAAGATGATCAAGATCGTTGCCGGCACACCGAAGACGTCTGTGCTGATTCAAGGGGAGAGTGGCACAGGCAAAGAACTGGTGGCAAACGCCGTGCACAACTGGAGCGCCCGCGGGGAGAATTCACTGGTGAAAATCAATTGCAGCGCCATTCCTGAAAACCTGCTGGAAAGTGAGCTCTTTGGCCACGAGAAAGGCGCTTTTACCGACGCCAAGAACATGAAAAAGGGCATCTTTGAAATGGCGCATAACGGCACTATTTTCCTGGATGAAATTTCCTGTATGCAGATGTCGATTCAGCCGAAATTTCTGCGTGTGCTGGAGACGCAATCGTTCCGTAGAATCGGCAGCGTCTCCGATGTCCAGATCGATGTCCGGATCATCGCCGCCACAAACCGGAATCTCGAGGACTGTGTCGAGCAGCAGCTGTTTCGCGAAGACCTGTACTATCGTCTGAAAGTGATGGTGCTTAACATCCCACCGCTGCGTGACCGTCAGGAAGACATCCTCCCGCTTGTAATGTTGTTTATTGAACACCATAACAAAGAATTTGGCAAATCGATCAAAGGCATTACCGCGGATGCCACTCAAAAGATGCTGAATTATCGCTGGCCTGGCAATGTCAGAGAGCTCAAGAACGTGGTGGAACGAGCTGTGATTTTGTGCGAGGTGAATGAGTTACAATCGGAACACCTGCCGCTCGAATTGCTGCACGGCGTCTCCAGGATCGCGATTTCGGATGCGTTTGCCGATCTGAGCGGAGATGGCGATTCTCTGGAAGCGATGGAGAGGCGCCACATAGAGCACATCCTCAAAAAATGCGAAGGCAATAAATCCAAGACCGCGCGCACTTTGAGTATCTCTCGCTCGACACTGCGCGAGAAAATGAAAAACTATGGCATTGCGTAACAACAAGATGGCTTAAAACCGGCCATCTGAATTGGAAATGCTCCGGTAGTTTTTTCATACCTGGGTCCCGTCAAACTGAGACTCCTGAATTCCCGAGTCTGAATCCGTTGTAAATTAACCATAAATCCCCGCAACAATCAGCCGGTATTATTGTTAAGTTTTGGGAACTTGTTCCCGGAGCCACTCCGCGTTATGTCATTGTAAGTTGTTTATTCATAAATATGTGTGTTATTATTGTCTTTGGGCGTGAGTTATTTGTTTATGCGGCTCCTGCATCCTTCCTTTGCTCAAGATTTTGATTTCGATGACGAAATCATCTCTTGGAGCAGCTTCATTCCCTGCAATGCTTGTCAGGCAAAACCAATACAGCTTTTTGGTATGAGTTTTGCGCAGGGCAAGGGAGGTTTCTTCGACCTTGGAGTTGATGATGAGTGAACAGAAAAAGATTCTGATAGCAGACGACGAAGAGGATATTACCTGGGCGGTCTCACGCAGCCTGTTGAATAGCGGCCTTGATCTGGACGTAACCTGCGTTAACAGTGGCGACCAGGCTTACGATTTGATTCGGGAAGAAGCGTTTCAACTCGTTGTGTCAGACATCCGCATGCCGGGTAGAAACGGCCTTGAGGTCATCCGGGAAGCCCGCCGGCTTCATCCAGACGTGAAAATTATTATCATGTCTGCCTATGGGTCACAGGATATGATGGAACGAGCCGAGTCACTCGGCAGCTTTTTCTATATCGAGAAGCCTTTCGACATCGGGCATTTGAAACGGCTGATTCTGGAGGCTCTGGGCGTTCAAAAACATGGTTTCGATGGGCGGATTGAAAAGGCCGGCATCCGGAAACTGGTGGAGCTCAACTGCACCACCAAGAGTAATACCTCGCTGTCAGTTTCGCAGCGCGAGCAAAAAGGAGTCATTTACTTTAGGAACGGTGATGTGGTGCATGCCGAGTGCGGAAATCTGAAAGGGGAAAGGGCGTTCTTCAATATCCTGAACTGGAACAGAGGCACCTTCAGAATTCATTGTCATGAGACTCCGGAAGCCAGAACTATTTCCAGGGATTGGCAGGTGTTGCTGCACCAGCGCCTGACGCCGTGACAAGGTAGAGGATTGATTATGGGCGAAGTTATTGCGATTGCCAGTCAAAAGGGCGGAGTGGGAAAAACCACCACTTCGGTTAATCTGGGCGCCAGCCTGGCGTCGCTTGGGCATCGAACCTTGCTGGTTGATATCGACCCGCAGGGCAGTGTTGCATCGAGTTTCGGGTTTACGCGCTACGACATCAAAGCCGGCATTTTAGACGTATTTCTCGATGCCTTGCCGATCGAAGAGGCGGTTCATCCGACCGGGGTCGAGAATTTTGATTTTATCCCCACCAATTTATGGTCAGATGAGAACGAACGGCGCAAGCTGATCGGCGTGGCCTCAAAGATCAAGCTGAAAGACGAACTTGCCGGCATCCGGGAGATGTATGATTTTATTCTTATTGACTGTCCACCGTCGCTTGGCAATCTCACGTTCAACGCATTGATTGCCGCGGATTCGCTCATCGTGCCCATTCAGTGCGAGTACTACGCGCTGAAAGCGCTGGGCCGTTTTCTGAAACTGACCAGGATCATCAAAAACGAAAACAACCCGAATTTACGCTATCGCGGCTTCTTGCTCACGATGGTGGACTTGCGCACCAATCTCACCAGGATTGTGATCGAAAAGATCCGCTACACGCTGCAGGGCATGGTGTTCAAGACCATGATTCCGCGCAACATAAAACTGGCCGAAGTGCCTTACCACGGGCAGCCGGTCTTGAGTTTTGACCGGAACTGCAAGGGCGCCACCAGTTATTATGAGCTGGCGCGCGAAATTGTGGGCGAGAATGGCAATTTCGTGCCGGTGGCGGACGATAATCAAGAAGTAAAAGTAATCTGAGAAAAGGAAATTAACTTGCCGCACGTCCTACTGGTCGAAGACGACCAAAACACCCGGGAAGGTTTGGTAGAAATTTTGTCCTACGAGGGCTATACGGTTGACACAGCCAATAACGGCAGGGAAGGCATCGCTGCGGCAAGACCGGAAGTGGATATTGTCGTGTCAGACTTGCGGCTGCCTGATCTCTCAGGGTTGCAGGTAGTCGCGGCGGTAAAGCGGGTGAACTCTGGTGCGGCATCGATCATCATGACGGCATACACCACTCCGGAAAGTTACACCGCCGGAAAGAAAACGGGAATAGATTTTTGGCTGACCAAACCGCTTGACATTGAACGGCTATTGTCTGCGGTCGAAGATGCTTTACTTCGGGTAAGGCAGAACCTTCATTGTGCCCAAAGTGTGTCTGATGCCAACGTGGTTGCCAGACATGCTTCATAGCACACGGACAGATAGAAAGGAGGTTTTCATACTTGGTTCCCGTAATGTTCTTCAATGTTGTGAAGAAGTCGACATTTATGCTTCTTATGTCTCTCATGTTTTTTTCAATGAATAGTTTTTCTGCCAATCTCAAGGTCATTCAGGAGGACATCCGGCGATTGTTGTATGTCGAAGAGCAGACTCTGGATTTGATGGCTATCGTAGAGGTGGATGCCTTTCGTCAGAGTGCCATCAACAAGGTTATCTCGATCATGTCCGTCTACAATAAAAAGTTCTCCGAGGAAGATAAATACGCCATTGCAAATGTGATTTACGAGATGAGCATTCGGTACAACAACCTTGATGTCAATTTGATCTGCGCGACCATCACACATGAAAGTGCAAGGACATGGCGGCCGAACGTCGTTTCGCCGGCGGGCGCTCTGGGACTGATGCAACTCATGCCGCGCACGGGCAAGTTTCTAAGCAAACATGAAAGTATCGAATGGACCAATGCGCGACAGGTGCTGTTCGATCCGGTAAGAAACATCCGCATGGGGTGCCGCTATCTGTCCATGCTAATAGAAGTATACCACATTGACGGTGGGCTTGCCGCTTACAACGGCGGCTCGGACCGTGCCGAAAGGTGGCTTGCGAGTGGACGCAACGATGAAGTCCTCTTTGAGGAGACGCGTGGGTACATTCCGGCCATTCTAAAACTTTATGATACTTACAAGAACTAATAGCATGAATACCTGCGCTTAGTTGTTTTGTCATCCGTTCGGGTGTCAGGGAGCGATATTCCAAATGAGCGAGAATCCTTTGACGGAAGTTGAGTTTCAGCGGGAGTTGATAAATCGGTTTTTTCATCCGAGCAGCTATTTCTTTTGCTGCATCAACCAAGAATTAGAGCCACTGCTCAACGAGGTCAGCAAAGGGGAGGAACAAAAGTACCTGCTGCTCGGCAACCTGATGGACAAGCTGGTGGCTGCTGAAGATGCGGTTGAAGAGCTTGAATCCCTCGGTGAAATAGATGGCTTTGCCGAGTTCAATGACAAGCTGTTTCAGGGCGCGCAGCATCTGTACACGACCCATCTCGACGGTGAACGGATGAAAATTGAGATCGAGGGGTTGGCGCATTCTGTCTTAAACAGCGCTTTGCTCGCGTTCGAGGATGAAAGCGCTGTAGCCGAGTTGAGGCGGCTTCTCTCCGTCAAGGCTGTGGGGCCAGACGAAGCCGAATCCCCAACAACCGATACACAGGAATGCCCGGAGCTGCCTTCCGAGCGGTTCAGCAGCAATCGGGCAGAGTTCGACCTTGCTGGTGAAAAAAGCTTGCCAGATGAGCCTGATCTGGCTCGACAGGATGTCCAGGAGACGCGAGCAGACCCGGATGTCTCTGCCGTTGCCGGAGACGGCAACATCAGCAACAAGCGTAGTTCCAGGGTTTCTGATGTCGGAGTTGAAACGCCAAAGATCGAAATGAGTGAAGAGCCTGCCAGTGTCATCGATGTTTTTAGTGAGAAAGTCAGGCATTTGATGGCGCCGATGACCGATCTCGTCGCTCGGCTTTCGCCGTCTGAAATGTGTGCCACAGATCTGAATAAATTTGCCGAGGTGCTGGAATCGGTCACTATGACAGCGATAATTTTTGGGTTCGAAGCTTTTGAGCAGATAACGTCAAAGGCAAGGAAAGCGGTTCTCGAGGTTCGAGAGTTGGAAGATTATGCCGTGGGCCACGCGGTGGCTGCTGAAACAGGCGCCATTCTCGCAGGCCTTCTGGAAAATCCGGAGAATGTGGATACGGCCACTGTCAAGCAAAGCACAGAGAAGATTTTACAACTGCTGGCGAAGCCGCAAGAGGAGCCGGAAATTGAAGTTGATCCCGAAGAGCCATCTGATCCGCACGACGAATTTGCGTTACCCGTCGAGGAAGACGGTAGTGAATTGGCAGAGAATGCATTCAATATTCCTGGAGAAGAGGACGATGAAATCCGTACACTGATCTCTGAAATCAATCGCGAGCAAGCTAAGCAAGACAACGGCAAGGATGCGGGCGTTGGAGACGACGCGGATGACAAGAAAGACAAACCGGAGTCAGACGGCCAGAAGCCCAACAGCAGCAATTCCGACAGCGCGCAATCGGCGCCGGTCGCCGCCCATGTGATCCGCGCGGTCCACCAAGGTAATTTTTCTATCTACCGGCAGCAATCCGAGCTCTACTTTAGCGTTATTGAAGACGCACTGCAAACGTTGGAAAAACAGCAGAATAACCAGACTGCGCTCGAGGACCTGGAACTTGCTTCAAATGCCCTTTACGGACTAACCCTGAAACTCGACCTTGACCCGATGGGCGCGTTGCCAAATGTTGTCCTGAATTTGATCAAAAACATGTTAGCCACTAATTATTCCTTCTCAACGGTCGAACATAAACTAATAAGGAATGCTTTTCGGTATTTCGAAAGTTTAGAGACGCCCGACGAAACGAGCGGGGAAGAATTCCAGGCTGTGCTGGCTTCTGTCAATGACCTGAATATGCGGGTACAGCGCGGAGCTTCTGCACATCACCGGCTTCAGAATTACTCAGGCAGTGCAGTTGGACTCGCGTGAGTGCGCAGAGTTTGGTTTTACAAGCGAAGGTTGAGAAGACATGTCATCATCGTATCAGTCGGACACGGACAAAGAGCTTGAAGCCGTATTAGGATCGCACAAGACCATCATCAGAATTGTTGGTACCGGTGGCGCCGGCAACAACACAGTTACCAGATTGCTGGAAGTCGGCACCAAAGAAGTCGAAGTTGTCGCAATCAACACCGATGCGCAAGACTTGCTGTACGCCAAAGCCGATCATAAGGTGCTGATTGGGAAGAACATCACGAATGGGCTCGGCGCGGGCAGTGACCCGGAAAAAGGCACGGAGTCGGCAAAGGAAAGCCTGCAAGAAATCGAGGACAAGCTGACAGGCAGCGACATGGTCTTCATCACGTGCGGTCTCGGTGGTGGCACCGGCACGGGCTCGGCGCCGGTGATCGCAGAAGTGGCCAAAAAGGTGGGCGCTTTGACCATCGCAGTTGTGACGCTGCCATTTAGCGACGAGGGTATCGTGCGCTGGGACAATGCACGCAAAGGTCTGGCCCTACTACAGAACCACGTCGACACTGTCATCGTGGTACAAAATGATCGTCTTTTAGACCTGGTCCCCGACATGCCCCTGAATGAGGCTTTCAAGGTTGCCGATGAAATTCTCGTCAACGCGGTGAAAGGCATCACAGAATTGGTGACCGAGAAAGGCCTGGTCAATCTGGATTTTGCCGACGTCCGAACCATCATGCAGAACGGCGGGCTCGCCATGATCGGCCTGGGCGAAACCGACACAGACGGTGGCGCCGAGCAGGCGGCGGAGAAAGCGCTGCAAAATCCGCTTCTGGACGTCGACATCACAGGTGCAAAAAGCGCCTTGATCAACATTTCCGGGGGTCAGGAACTCTCCCTCAAAGCGGCCAAGACAGTCATGAAGACAGTGGCCAGCCGGCTGGATTCTTCCGCGAAGATCATCTGGGGCGCCCGGCTGGATGAGGCCATGGGCAGCACCATCCGTGTTATGCTTATCGTGACCTGCCTGCAATCTCACAAACACTCAGCATCCGAAATTGAGATGGCCATCCGCAAATCCGATCTGGACGTGCCCGAACAAAAGCGCAAACCCGCGAACGTGGGAACCGAACCTGCCAAGGAAGTTGAGACTTCTGAGCCGGCTATGGTGCAGACCAACGGGCACAAGAGCGGCAAAAAGGTGTTTTCAGACATTTTCATGGAAGAAACCGATGCGGATCTCGCAGTTCTGGCAGAGGCTGTGAAGGGACTGGCGCTGGGCGACCGTGCAGGCAACGAAAAGCTTCTGCGCGAAATCAAGAATGCTTGTTCTTCCGTCTACAGTTCTGCTGAGCTTTTTGGCTATTCAAAAATCGCTGAACTCGCTGAGTTGGTGGAGGATATTACCGAATGCGCGGTGAATGGCGAGTTTGAGTTGTCAGAGAGTCTCATCGATCTCTTCCGGAAAATTCCGCAAACCGTTCACGACATGATGGGAAGTGACAGCGACGCCGCAGAAAAGGCAGATGAGATCAAACTCAAGTTCAGTAATATTCTTGAATTGTTGACCCATCCGGTTGGCCCGGAAGACGCCGAAGAGGAAGAGGCTGCGTCGGGGGATATCGAAGACAAGAACGGCGCCGGTGATGGAAAAGGCCGACCTGAAGACATCCAAAAAGGCAATGGCAAATCCGCAGGGAAGAAGCAGTCGGATGCCGAATCGAGCAAAGAGGGGCATGATAACTTCTCCAACGTTCGGGAAGCCGTCAAGTACTTCGACAAGCTCTTTTAGGAATTCGGTTCAGCTACTTTAGAATGCCATCTGAGCACACATTACAAACCCACTATTTTCGTGAAATCATGCGGGGGCTACTGCGTATCAAAGCCTCCCTGGCACGGCTAAAAACCGCGCCTGCTTGCCTTGAACACATCGCACTCATTCGAGACACTGCCGCCTGCCTGCGTGACCTTGCCATGATTCATGGGTATGACGGCGTCGAGAATATCTCCGCTAAAATACACTCCACTTTCGATCAAATCTTCACTTCGAGAAGATCTGCAGACGTTCATCTCATCGCCAGGCTATATGCGGGGATTTCTGTCATCCAGAAGATTGCGGAACTGGAAGATTCAATTGAGGGTCAGATGACAGTTGAGCGCATCAGCGATATTGCGGAAAAGGGGAGGCAAAAGGTTCAGGATTGCGCCTTGGAATTATCACGCGAATGGGACCTTTCGGGTTCTCTACAACTGAAGCTGGATTTTGATGAGCCGCCGACGGGCAGCGCCCGGTTGCTACAGGAATTGGAAGTGGGGCAGCCGGAAAACCCGCAAGCGAGGCTGCTTTTCGACATCAAAGAGTTTGAGGCGGTTCTTCTGATTGCGGGCGAAGACGAAGAAACTTCAGTGAATGACACGCTGGAGCTATTCTGAGTTTACAGTCATTTCGGTGCTGAAATCCAAAAAGCCAATCTCGCGTTTGAGATTGGCTTTTTTTATTTGCTTTTGGGAAGGGGATTTGCTAAAATTCCCAATTGATAAAACCACGGAGAAGATGATGTCCCAGAAAATAAAAAGTGAAGCTCTTACCTTTGACGATGTCTTGCTCGTTCCTGGTTATTCCGAGATTTTGCCCAAAGACGCAGACACTGCAAGCAAGCTGACGAGAAACGTTACGCTGGCCATACCGCTGCTGGCGGCGGCCATGGATACGGTCACGGAATCAGAACTTGCTATTGCGCTCGCGCGCGAAGGCGGCATAGGAATCATTCACAAGAACATGAGCATCGAAAGGCAAGCGCGGGAAGTTGACAAGGTAAAGCGATCCGAGAGTGGCATGATTTACAACCCGATTACACTCACCAGCGACCGGCCGATCAGCGACGCCCTGACCTTGATGAAGCAGTACAAGATTTCCGGCATTCCGGTTGTGGAGGGTAGCAAGCTTGTCGGCATTCTCACAAATCGCGATCTGAGATTTGAAATCGATACCAACCTCCGGATAAAGGAGGTAATGACCAGCGAGAATCTCATCACCACGCCTGAAGGAACGACGCTTGAGGAAGCCGAGCAGATACTGCAGAAGCACCGCATTGAAAAGCTGCCGGTCGTCGATGGCCAAATGAATCTCAAGGGCTTGATCACGGTAAAGGACATTCAGAAAAAACGCCTTTATCCGGCGGCGGCAAAAGATGAACAGGGAAGGCTCCGCACGGGCGCCGCAGTAGGTGTTGCGGCAGATGTGCTCGAAAGAGCTGCCGCGCTGGTAGAGGCAAGAGTGGATGTACTTGTGGTCGATACCGCTCACGGCCACTCAAAGGGCGTGCTGGATGCGCTT
>SMXE01000036.1 GCA_004357015.1 Caldithrix sp. | reverse complement strand
TGCTTCTCACGCAAAAAACGTTTGACTAAAAGAATCCAGCTTCTTACCTTAGAGTCGTGATTGTATCACTCGGCTTGGAGAAAAATTGACAACTATCATTTTTACAAAGGAGGTCAGGATGAAGGCAACATTCTACGACGTCAAGCTTCGGAAGAAGGTTGAAGCTGAGGTTACAGAAAAAGTTGTGTACGGGGACAAGGGCAAGGAGCGCTATGCGTTTCGCGCCAAAACCAGCGATGGCCGCAATCTCACCAAATTCGTTAGCAAGGTAGATTACGGAAATGCGGATGTGTAATTTTCGCTGGTAGGCGAGTCTGGCAGGATCGGACTTTGCGAGCAACAGTCCCCGCTGCATATTTGTTGCGGGGATTTTTATTTTGGGTGAACCGCGAAAGATCAACCACCGATGGTTACGGTTTCAGGCCCCAGGTAATTCTTGTTTTTAAGAATCTGTTTTCCAATTTGCTATTATTCCCGAGAAAAAATTGGCTAAAGGAGCAGACTGCTCTGCACCTTAGCACCAAGGCTTTAATGAATGTGCTCTGGCTTGGTACAGTGCTGCTGACACTCGGTGCTATCGTGGCGCTGAAACGGAGTTACAGAGTTTTTTTGTTCAAAGATTCTGACAGCCTCGCGAGCCAATGGCTTGCGGTTTTTTTTGGCCTGTCGTTCGGCGCACTTTTTTCTCTTCACTCACAACCCTGCCATTTTTTGTTGAATACGAACAGAAAGTGTCGTAGTTTAAATGTTTGTTTGCGCAAGCCCCAAATTCTTAGATCTTGCTACACGCTCATTGTTCAGCAAACAAAACTCTGTACTACAAGCTTGTAAGACCTTGTTTTCTTAGCAAATTTTTAAAAAGTTATATCCACGGATGAACGCGGATTGAGCTGATATGGAAGAATCTACCAGAGAGCGTTTGCTGAAAAAATCTTAAAAGCAGAACTAGTAAAGTCGCTTTTACTTTTCTTGACTTTATTTGTTTTGAACTTAGTCGTTTCATGTCGATAAAGTTTGTCGATGGTTGGCGCTAAGCGCCTTAGTTCATTTTATCCGTGCCCAATCCGTGTAAATCCGTGGCTTCTTTGGTTGTGGCTCTGCCGTGCTAGGCACTCTGGGGATCAGTGGCTATTTCGAGTTACTTTTGTATGAACCTGAAAATAAAGATATTGACAACCGGTGGTACAATCGACAAAGTTTACTTTGATCAGAAGAGTACGTTCGCGGTGGGGGAGTCCACGGTCGGTGAGATTCTGAAGGAGGCAAACGTCACCTTCGAGTTTGAATCAGAGTCCATCATGCGCAAGGACAGCCTCGACATGACGGATGAAGACCGGCAGATCATTCTGGAAAAGATCAGGACCGAGTCGTGCCGCCATATTATTCTGACTCATGGCACTGACACGATGATTGAGACCGCGAAGATGCTGCTTGCTGTTTCTGAAAAAGTGATCGTACTTACCGGTTCTATGTCGCCAGCGCGGTTTCGTTCGAGTGACGCCTTTTTCAATTTTGGCGGCGCAGTCGCGGCTGTGCAAATTCTGCCGCCCGGCGTGTATATCGCCATGAATGGGCTCATTTTCGATCCGCAGCGAGCGCGTAAGAACAGAGAAGAGAACCGGTTTGAGGAAATTTGAGGAACGGGCCTGATGTTGATAAATCACCAACATTTCTCGCTTCGCAGAGATAGGAGTGTAAAAATCAGTAAGAACAGCGAGCATATTTTTACAACTTTTTACAACAGAAATTGCTCAAACGCAAGAATATCCGGTCGTTTGCGGCTGACAAGGTCTTATCTGGGCTCATCCTTTAAACGGCCGGGCGAGACTGAGACTCTGTTGCTGGTATAGAGCGCGGTACTGATTTCCTTGACGGAATTGGTCACGCTTGTTTCTTTATTGTCAGTTACCGTCTGTGAAGATCGATCACAGTCTTCAAACGGAAGTTGGCCGGTTGAATAAAAACTACTCAGGGACGTAACAATGAAAGTTATCGAGCATTTCGAAAAGGCGAACAAGCCGTTGATCAGCTTCGAAATAATTCCACCCAAACGGGGTGGTGATATGAGTAGCCTGCTTTCGATCATTGACGATCTGGCACAATTCAACCCGCCGTTCATCGACATTACCAGCCATGCTGCAGAAGTAATTTACGAGGAAACGCCCACCGGCTTTCAGAAGAAAATAAAGCGCAAGCGGCCGGGAACGTTGGGGATTTGCGCCTTGATTCAGAACAAGTACAACATCGATGCGGTGCCGCACATTCTTTGTCGGGGCTTCACGCGAGAGGAGACCGAGGACTTACTCATTGAATTGCAGTATCTCGGCATCGACAACGTCCTGGCCATCCGCGGCGATGACAGCGGCTATGAGAAACCGATCTTGTATGGTAGAAGTGCGAATCCGTATGCGCTGGAGTTGGTTCAGCAAATCACAGACATGAATCGGGGCAAGTACCTGGAGGACAATTTGCTCGATGCGGAGCCGTCCAACTTCTGCATCGGCGTTGCCGGTTATCCTGAAAAACACTTCGAGTCGCCAAATTTGAGAATGGATATTCAGTGCATGAAGGCCAAGGCTGATGCCGGCGCCGACTACGTGGTGACGCAGATGTTTTTTGATAACTCTGCCTATTTCAAGTTTCTGGAAGTCTCGCGTGAGGAAGGGCTTAAGGTGCCGATTATCCCGGGCTTGAAGATCTTGACCACCAAAGGGAATCTCAGTGCTGTCCCGCGGAAGTTCTACGTAAACATTCCGGAGGAACTCGCAAAGGAGGTTGCCGCTGCGAAACCAGAGCACGTCATGGAAATTGGCGTCAACTGGGCCGCAAAGCAAGTTGAGGAACTGCTGAACAAAGGCGCGCCTTCATTGCATTTCTACATTATGCAAAACTCCAAACCTATTATGATGCTGATGAAGAAGATCAAACTATAGATCATTCGGGATACGAAGAAGCATGACACGAATTCTAATCACGGGTGTCAACGGACAGATCGGAAGCGAGTTGAGCGAGAGACTGGGAGGTCTTGTGGGGCCTGAGAATATCGTAGGACTCGACCTGCGGCCGGCCACGCCCCCGTACCTGATTGCGCATGAAACGGTGGACATCACTTGCAAAGAGGCGGTGCGCCAGGTCATTGAAAAATACGAAGTCGATACTGTTTATCACATGGCCTCGTTACTGTCCGCGCGCGGAGAAATGAATCCGGATCAGACGTGGGAAGTGAATATGACCGGGCTGAAAAATATTCTGGATCTGGCCCGCGGGCGAAACATCAAAATTTTCTGGCCAAGCTCCATCGCTGTCTTCGGCCCTAACTCGCCCAAAGAGAACACACCACAAAACACCATCCTAGATCCGAACACGATGTACGGCATCACCAAGCGGGCAGGTGAGTTGTTGTGCCAGTACTATTTTGACAAATTCCACGTTGACGTGCGCAGCGTGCGTTATCCCGGCATCATCAGTTACAAAACGGAACCCGGCGGTGGCACGACGGATTACGCCGTCGAGATTTTTTATGAAGCCATCCGCAACAAGGTTTACACATGTTTTGTCGGACCTGAGACGCGGCTGCCCATGATGTACATGGATGATGCTGTGCGCGCGGCCGTCGAAATCATGCAGGCGGAATGGGACAAAGTGAAAATCCGCACCAGCTACAATCTCACGGCAATGAGTTTCACGGCAGAAGAGCTGGCAAACGAAATCAGGGAAAACATCACTGAATTTACCTGCAATTATGCACCGGATTTTCGCCAGGAAATCGCGAATTCGTGGCCGCAACAGATAGATGACTCACGCGCCAGAAATGATTGGGGCTGGCAACACAGCTATGATCTGGCCTCGATCACCACCGAAATGCTGGCGCGACTGCAGGAAAAACTCGACACCGGCACATCTTAAATTCAGGAGCACAAATTGATCACGTGGGATGTAAATCCTGAAATATTCAGGCTGGGCGCTTTTGCGCTCAGGTGGTACAGTCTGTTTTTCATGGTGTCGTTTATTCTTGGTTTGCGCATCATGCAGTGGGTGTTTACCACTGAAAAGAAGCCGGAGAAGGCCCTCAATGATCTCTTTATTTATGTGTTTCTTGGCACCATCATCGGTGCGAGGCTGGGCCACTGCCTATTTTACGATCAGGCGTACTACCTGAGCCATCCTCTGGAAATCGTGCAGGTCTGGCGCGGCGGTTTGGCCAGCCACGGTGCTGTCATCGGCATTCTGCTGGCGTTGTACCTCCTTGCCAAAAAGTGGAAGCAGCTCAGCTTTCTCTGGATCGTCGACCGGATAGCGATCACGGTACCGCTGGCCGGGTTTTTCATCCGGCTAGGGAATCTCTTCAACTCAGAAATCCTGGGCAAGCCCGCTGATGTTTCCTGGGCCGTCATTTTCACTCGGGTGGATGCCGTGCCCCGACACCCTGCTCAACTGTATGAGTCCTTTGCCTACCTCCTGATTTTCCTACTCTTGTTCTCAATGTACCGAAAGAAGAAGAACGCCCTGCCGGAAGGACTGCTGTTCGGGTTATTCTTGGCGTGCGTCTTCACTGCCAGGTTTTTTATCGAATTCTTTAAAGAGAATCAGTCCGGATTCGAGGCCGGTTTGGTGTTAAACATGGGACAAATGTTGAGCCTGCCATTTATGCTGCTGGGCGCATATTTTATTTTTCGAAGTCGGAGAAGTTTGGTGACTCCCTCTAAAGAAACTGCTTGACTCGGTTGGACATCTTTTGAAAAAGCACATAAGAAACTAACAGCGTCGATGGAAACTAAGATCTGCTCATTTTGCCATATAAATGTATTGCTTCTTCCGGACGAGATATTTATCTTTTCGACATGACGGCAAAGGCACGGTTAGAATGGGACGAAGAAAAAAACAAGGAAAACATCGAAAAACATGGAGTTTCATTTTATTTATCCCAATATGCTTTCGCTGATCCGAATCGCTTGATCTTTGAAGATTTAAAGCACAGTCAGGAGGAGAAACGGTATTATTGTGTCGGTAAAGTTGAAGAAGAAATTTTGACTGTTCGTTTCACTTACGGAAGGAAGATTGTTAGAATATTTGGCGCCGGTTATTGGCGAAAAGGGAAGAAGATTTATGAAAAGCACGATAAAATACACGAATGAACCAATGGATGACATCAAACTCATCCCGGATTTTCTTCCGTCTCCTGAGGAGCTTGCTTTCAAGGAAGAAACCGTGAAAATTACCATTGCGTTGAGTAAACGGAGTGTCGACTTTTTCAAGAAACATGCAAGTAATCATAAAACGCAGTACCAGAAATTGATTCGTCGATTGTTAGATGAATATGTAAGCAGGCAATTGCCGCGATAAATCTCCCACCCAAAAGGACAAGGCATCTCCAGCTTTCCAAAAAAAATAAACTAAGAAATTTTGGCCAAAACGGCCAGTGTAGTCACTCAGGGGCACGACTCGGATGCGCTACTGTCAGTTACATTGGTAAGACTTATCCTCTTGTGGAACACATAGACCTTTAGTAATTGTGGTTATTTGAGAACGGAATAATGTCGAGCGAATTACTTATCCTCATTTCTGTCACGTTGATTGCTTCGGGCGTGGGCACCGCGACCGGCTTCGGTACCTCTACCATCATGGTTCCGGTGTTATCGCTGTTCTATCCGCTGCCCGTCACTTTGCTTTTTGTGGGCATTATTCACCTCTTCGGCGATCTGTGGAAAGTGATTCTCTTCAAGAAAGCCGTGAATTGGAGACTCGTTCTGAGTTTCGGGATTCCGGGCATCATCGCGAGTTACGCCGGCGCCGCCATTTCGCTCGACGTTTCTCCAGTGCTGCTAAAAAGATTTCTGGGCGGATTCCTGCTGATTTACGTTGTCTTCCTGTTTGCAAAGCAGAATTGGGAGTTGCCGAAATCGAACAAGTTGGCGGCCGTTGGTGGGTCGCTCTCCGGACTGTTTGCCGGGGTCTTCGGTGTGGGCGGAGCCATCAGAGGCGCATTTCTTACCGCATTCAATCTTCCCAAGGAGGTTTACATTTTCACCTCGGGCTTCATCGCACTGTTCATAGACAGTACAAGGATTTTTAAATATGTCACGGGCGGCATCATGTTGCAGCAGAGCCTGCTGTATGCCATGCTTGGCTGCATCCCCATTTCGTTCCTTGGTGCATGGCTGGCGAAAAAGTTTTTGACGAAAGTGCCGCAGGTGTCGTTTCGTCTCTTGATTGCAGTTTTCCTGGGGTTGGTTGCACTGAAGTTTTTGATCTGGTCGTAAACCTCTTCGAAACGCTGACAGGGTCGCTATCATCAGGCCACTATAGTCACACGCTCCCTTAATAGTTTCAACGCTTTCCCAATGTGGTTCTCCACGGTCTTGATGCTCACGTCGAGACATTCCGCCACTTCCCGATAACTCATATTATCAAAGCGGCTCATCATTAACACAACCCGTGGTTTTTCAGGCAATTTTTCAATCGCCCGCAGCAGGTTGCCGTGCAGTTCAGTTCGTTCGAGTTCTACGTAAGGGTTCTCTGTTTGCCAAACTTGCTTCTCGCTTTCTGCCTGGTATCGTAGCACCACTTTGTTGTGTCGAATGTAATTCAAAGCGGCCCGGTTGGCAATCGTGAAAAGGTAGGACTTCATTGAAGTGTCGCTGCGCAAGTTGCATCGGTGTTCCCAGATGTTGACGAACACATCTTGCAGAATATCTTCTGCGGCTTCCACGTTGCCGAGTTTGTAGTAAAGAAAGTTGAAGACATCCTGCTGATAGTGATCAAACAGTTCGCTGAATGCTGCACAGTCCGAACATCTGATCCGTTCAATGAGTGAGTTCTGCGCCATTTTTCTTCCCTCTGATTGATTGGTATTGTACATTTCCCCCCCCCACCAATTTATCATCTGAGCCCCTGAAATGTGACACGCTTTTGGCGCTCAGCAACGCCGCGTCATCTGGCAAAGGAAGTGCCAGGAAATGTTAAAGTGTGTCTAAGTCTTATAGAATCAATCTTTAATGGATGAAATAACTTGCGGCAGTAACAGTCTGGGAGTTGCTACACCGTGTTAATTTGCTGCACAATTGGTAACAAGGTTCACATCCGGGAGCCGGGGCGTTCTATATCA
>SMXE01000035.1 GCA_004357015.1 Caldithrix sp. | reverse complement strand
AAGCGCCGTCACACACGGCGCAGGTGGAAACGCCGTGTCCCATCAATTTTTTTTCGGATTCAAGCCCTAACAATTGTGCCGACGCGCCCGAAGCGATGACCACTGCGTGGCTCTGGTATTTGGCACTGCCGACAAAAACGGAAAACGGCCGCTTGGAAAAGTCAACCCGGGTCACGGCATCCCAGATAACTTCTGCGCCAAACCGCTCTGCCTGTTCTTTCATCGCATTCATCAATTCCGGGCCCATGACGCCGGTGGGAAAGCCCGGATAGTTTTCAACATCGGTCGTCAGGGTTAGCTGGCCGCCGGGCTCCGGTCCGGCAAACACCAGCGGCTCCAGCATGGCCCGGGCATTGTAAGTAGCGGCGGTGTAGCCGGCCGGCCCGGAACCAATGATAATCACGTTGCGAACACTGTTCATTGTTTTTCCTTAACCCTCTTCATCAATAAACTTCATCCTTCTGCAATATTGTCATTTCGAGTCCTGCTTTTCAAGGACGAAAAATCTGATTGTCTCGGATCTAACGCTTGAAAATAACGAATTTATTACACCAGATTTTTCACCCGACAAAAAACGTCGGAATTCGAAATTACAATTTAGCGACATTTTGCAGAACTCTTCTCTTCATCGTTATGAAGTTGGTCTCGTATATCACAATCTGAATTATAGCATTTCTTGTGAGTAAATGCAAGTTAAAACAACGATTGGGTAATTCCTGGCGTCTATTACAAAACTCCCGGATAGGAATGTTTCGCCCTTACGGCCAATACAGGAAAGCAGGCAATCCTTTGTCACAAAATCAGTTGTTTTTCTTGGCAATTCACTTTAAATTTGATTACCTGAAAACATAGTATTTCGTGTTTGAACGAAAACAACATTCCCAGGAGATTCCGGCTAAAAAGGCTTGTCCCGGCGTGTTGTAATCCGGGATCACCGGAATGACATGAGTGATCAAGTTTTCGTTTAGGCATCATGTAACAAACCGAGAATATGTCCAATTATGACTGACCACGCCCGAGTTGACGCTCCACAAACCGCAAGTAGTCCCGGAAACAACACCGACCACGCTCTCCTGCACGCCCGCTTACTTGAACTGACGCGGGAACGCGCCGAAACAAAACGCACGCTGGATTCCGAACAACTTGCAGATTTGCTAAAATGGGGTGAGTTTCTGGCCCGCTGCGGAACGCAGACCGGTGACGACGCCGAGGTAGCTGCACTATTCCTCGACATCAGCCGGCTGCCACGGATTTTGCGACGGGTCGCAGAAGATGGTTTGCAAGCGCGTTGGTTTGAGCTGATTCTGGCTTTTCTCAAGACGACCAACTTCACCGTGGGGAAACTGCTGCAACAGCGCGTCGCGCAATATGACAGTAAACCGCTGTTTAAGGTTATCAAAGGCAAAAAGGTCATCAACCGCTCCTGGACCGAAGTCAAAGGCAAAATCGACGCCATCGCACAGGCACTTTTTGTGCTTGCGGGTGACGATGTCGACAGTATGCGCGTGGCCATCCTCTCCGAGAATAGCCTGGAGATGGCCTGCATCGATCTCGCATGTCTCAGCACGGGAATTGTGGACATTCCAGTGCCGGCAAACTCCACATCACACGCCATCGAATTCATACTCAACAGCTCCAGGGCTACCGTTGTTTTTGTTTCGGAAGAGCAACGACTGGCAGACCTGCTTGCCATAGAAACAGTGCCCCAGAGCCTCAGTTACATCATCACACTGAATATCGAACACCCGCCCGGAGACAAACGCATTATCGGCTTCGACGAGTTTCTGCAGCTTGGGGAGGATTCTGCGCCCGACATTTCGCAGCTCATCCGCCGGGTCAAGCTCCATGACCTTGCCACCATCATGTACACATCCGGCACCACTGAAGCGCCGAAGGGCATCATGTTTTCGCAACTAAATTTAGTGAGTAAACGCTTCGCCCGCGCCATCGCACTGCCGGAAATCGACAACCACGACCGGTTCTTGTGTTACCTGCCGCTGTTTCACACTTTTGGCAGGTACTTCGAGATGCTCGGCTGCATTTTCTGGGGCGCATCCTATATTTTCCTGGAGAATCCGGGGATCGACACGATCATTACCAGCATGAAGCTTACCAAACCCACAGTGCTCATCAGCATCCCCAGGAAATGGATGCAATTCTACGAGAAGATTCAGGATAAGGTGGACATCGAAAAAGCTGCACCCGATGAAATTCGCGCTGCTGTCAAACAATGCACGGGCGGCTCCCTCAAGTGGGGTCTGTCCGCGGCAGGGTACCTTGACCCTGATATCTTCCGCCTCTTCCAGGACAACGGTGTTGAACTGATGAGCGGCTTCGGTATGACCGAGGCCACCGGTGGCATCACGATGACGCCGCCATTCGATTACAAACCTAACTCGGTCGGCAAAGCATTGCCGGGAATTGAAATCAAGCTCGCCGACGATAACGAGATGCTCATCCGAGGGCCTTACGTTATGATGGGCTACCTCGATGTACCAAACGGCGGGCTGCACGACGGCTGGCTGGCCACCGGCGACATCTTCAGTCGTGATAATAATGGCCATTTTCAGATCATAGACCGCAAAAAGGAGATCTATAAAAACGTTCGTGGCGAGACCATTTCTCCACAGAAAATCGAAAATCTGTTCCACGATTTCGAAGCGGTGCAACGGGTTTTCCTGGTCGGCGACCATCGAGCTTACAACACACTTCTCATTTACCCCAATTACGATTATCAGCAGGTCGAACTCAAGAAACTCCAGGAAGCGCAACAACGGAAGTTCTTCAACTCTGTGATCGAGTCAGTCAATCAGTTTCTGGCGCCCTTTGAACGCCTGGTCAATTTCAAAATCATCGACCGTGATTTCAGCCATGAGAGGGGCGAGCTTACGCAAAAAGGGACGTTCAAACGCAAAGTCGTCGAGCAGAACTTCGCGCGCGAAATTGACGAAATGTACGAAAGAGACTACGTTTCGCTGGCGTTTGAGAAATTCGAGATTCGAATTCCAAACTGGTTTCTGCGTGAAAAGGCGTTGACTGCGGAAGATCTGGATGTCCGTAACGGCGCCATCATTGCCGGGCCCATGAGGGAAAAGCTGACCGTAAAGGTCCGCCGGAGCAAGGGCGGCCGCCGCGTTCAAATAGGCGACTTTACATACACGACGGCCAGAGGGTTCGTTGATCTGCGCCGCATCCTTGCCGATCCCACACTCTGGCTCGGAAACATTGCACTCGAGCGATTTACCGGCGACTTGATTTTCAACAGTAAAGAGGCTCCGCGATCATCAAAGGGGGATGTAACGCTTGAAGTTAAGTCCGGCTCGGCCCAACGACACAAAAATGTTTTGACTGCCTTCAAGGATATCGTCAAGCGCGGCATCCTTGATACAAAAGGGGTGCATCTCGCGGCGCACTTGATTCAAAGCAGCCAGGAAAAACATGCGTTCGCGGCCATTGACTACCTCGAAAAAGTGGACCGGGAACAAAAGGAAGCAAACGTGCCGCTGGCCAAACATGTTTTACTTCGAACTGCCGAATCTGACTGCATCCCGGTCAAAACGCGGGCATTTCTGGCTCTGGTTCTCAATGAGCAGCGTGACATGCTGCAACCCGTACTGGAGAAATTTCTTGTTTCAAGGCATCGCATTTTGAACGCTGACACAATCAGTAAAATCGCCCGGCACAACCTGACGCCGAAGCAACTAAATGGCATTTTGGCACATTCGAACCATTGTCTGGATGCGATAAACAGCGGGGATGAGAGGCTATCCGGATCTCCCGTTTCCGGTCTGCTGGAGTTGCTTGCCGCCTATGGCGCCCAGCACCCCATGTCATACAAAAGTATTCGGTCGGAGTTAACAAAGTGGAAGCTGTTTGCCCCAACCGGCTCTTTGCAAAGAAAGGCCGGCAAGCTCCTGAATTTCCTCCAAGACGGCTTCAGAGCGTGGCTGGGCAAGAATCTGCAAATCGCCATTCATGCGGAGACAAGCACCGAGTTCAGTTGGGACGACGTCATCATTTTCGAGGAAACCATCCCGGAGGCGGAGCAGAGCAAAATGTTCGAGGCGATTCGCTCTGCTCCGGTCATCAGAGAGGCTGTCTTTCTTTTCAGCGGTGGCAGGCTTGTGCAACTGTATGAAATCCCGCAAAAAGGCATTTGGATCAGCTTGTTGGGCTCCCGGCATGGAAAGTCGGTTTATCGGGTCACCGTGCAGACCTACCATTATGGCTCCTTTGACTTTGCCATAAATATCAACAAAAGCCGCGACGTCCAGGAAGTGGCCTCTGAGATAGACTGGCTGGTTTGCACAGGTGCTGCGGATGGCCGGCAGCCATTGGTGGAGGACTTTGGCGGCTATTGGAAAAAGTACGACCTCTGGACCGAAGAGTTCATACCCGGAGACACGGTCGAAAAGTATCTCCGGCGGCTCGACCGGCGCACTGCCAAACAAGGGGCTGGACGCGTTCAGCAGATTTGGCCGTCCCTTGTTTGGAGCGGCCTCAGCGCTTACGTCGACTTCTGGAACCGCACGGGACGCCGATACGAAATCGAAGATCCCACCCCGGCCAATGTAACGGTGCCGTTGCACGACTACCAGATTGGCTTCCGGATTGTTTCCATTTCGGCCCGCAGACCGTTTCAGGGAATTATTTCAACCCTGATTTCCTTCCGGAAACACTTCATTCAATCTGTTGAAGACCGGTACCCGAAACTCAAAGGCCAATGCGGCTGGCACGTGGTGTTTTCCTCCTTTCTGGAAGTTCTTGGCCAGGAAGAGGGGCTGGCGGTTCTGCAAACTGCGGTGGAATCCTGCCAACAATCGCCGGATCGGGAGGAAACGGGAAAATTGTGCCGGGAGCTAGCCATGTACATCGAGGATGTTGCAAAAAACGGTTACCTGCCAGAGCGGTTGTACTTTGCGATTCAACGTTACAAAAGATGGCACAACTTGAATCCGGAGGCGACGACGCAGGCGCGTTTGCAAACGGTTAAAGACCTTGAGACCACATACATCATCGAGCGGATGGAGAAACAGTACCCGGGTTCCCGCATTCAGTTTTATCGCGACACGGTTTTCGCAGAGAGTGCGCCGGAATTGCGCGAGGCTTTGAGCGCCATTCTCGGCCGGGTGCGCGAAACCGGGCTGCGGGACTCAAATCTGCAGGGCCAGTTTGCAAATCTGACGCATCAATTTCAACTTTCGCAGAATGAGCAAATGTTCCTGACGCGTCTTTCCTATCCTCACCTTGGCGCAAAGGAATCTGCCGAAATGATCTCCTTGAGTTTGCAGGGCGGGCAAAAAGCGGCCCTGGTGGTCTTCACTGAAGACGATGAAGGCAATCGCCTGGCTATCCGGAATCCGGCTTCGCCGAAGGAAATCGCCCGGTTGCACCGCCTGTTCACAGAAGCGAACCTGCCGGTCGAATTCACCGCTGAACATCAGTTTCTGGTGGTGCTCAACGAAAGAAGCCTGGTCATCGGCGGCCTGTTTTACGAACTGGCGGAATCAGGACAGGCACATATAGAAAAAGTGGTCGTGGATCAACACAATCGCAAAAAAGGCGTCAGCGACTCTTTGTTGAAGGAATTCTTTAGCAGATTACGCACCAAGGGAATCAAGATCGTGACGGTGGGATTTCTACGAGCGGAATACTTCTACAAATTCGGCTTCCAAATCGATCATCGCTACGGCAATCTGGTTAAGAGACTGGACAGCGAACCGGTTACCGACGCTATTGATGATTTTCTGGAGACAATGTGAATATCACCATCTCCTCGGGGCATTTTCAAGCACCCGCACCGTGTCGCGCGCAATCAGCAGTTCCTCGTTGGTGCGAAACACAAATGCTTTCAACGTGCTGTCGTCGGTCGAAATAATACCGAATTTTGAAGAGTGCATGTCATCGTTCCGTTTTGGGTCGAGTTTGAGACCAATGCTCTCCAGGCCGCCACAAATCCGCTGCCGGATGAGGGCAGAATTCTCCCCAATGCCGCCGGCAAATACGACAGCCTCTGCGCTGCCAGCCATCTCTACGAAATAGGCGCCAATGTACTTGCGCACGCGCTTGCAGAAAATATCGATGGCCAGCTTCGCCCGCCGGTCCTGATTTTCCTCTTCCTCTTCGATCAATTCACGCATGTCATTGGTCAAACCGGAAATTCCGAGCAGACCGGAACGCTTGTTTAGCAGCGTGTCGATCTCTGCGAAACTCAGGCCTTCTTTGTGATGCAGAAAATCGAGAATGGATGCGTCCACATCACCTGCTCGCGTCCCCATGAGCAGGCCTTCCAACGGCGTGAACCCCATGCTCGTGTCGATTGACGCACCATTCTTTATGGCGCATGCCGAACAGCCGTTGCCCAGATGCAAGGAAATGATGTT
>SMXE01000034.1 GCA_004357015.1 Caldithrix sp. | reverse complement strand
TACTTGATCGTCAATACCAAGACCCACTCCTGCAATTTTGCTTGCTTCGTCTTTGAACAATTCCTGAAGCTGAGAGAACCCCTGCTCAGCGAGGAGTTCCCCATCGACGCATTCGATGTTTATTGCTGTAAGATCCGAATACTCCACGCCAGCGCACATGCCACTGATTTGTCCATTGGCTGCACAGCGGCTGGTTTGTAAAAACGATTCTTCTGCGCCTGCCAATTGAATGACGGAAGCATCGAACATGCTCTGACTTTCGCCATCATAGAGCGAAAAAAGTGTTTTCGAATTCTTAAAAAATGGATCCTTGTTGTACAGACTCTTCAAGAGCATGGGGATAAGCCCTGTTTGCCAGTCGTTACAATGAATAATATCGGGCTGCCAGTGCAGCAACTTTAAAGTCTCGAGACATGCAATAGCAAAGAAAACAAAACGTTTTGTGTTATCTTCGTACAGTTGGCCGGTACTTCGGTCGAGGTAGAGACCGTCCCTTTCGAACAGCATCTTGTTGTCAAGGAAATAGACCTGCACCTTCGAGCCGGGAATAAAGGCGGATTTGCCATTTGCAGCCAACACCTCATCCCCCATCTTGATGTTCAACCCGTGAAGACGTATCACATCCCTAAGTACGTATTTTCGCTCATTTACGTACTTGTAGTTCGGCATCATCACCCGGATGTCGTGGCCTAAATTCTTCAGGTATTTCGGCAATGATCCGGCAAAGTCGGCCAGATCCGTTGTCATGACAAAAGGAGAAACCTCGGGAGACACATACAAGATTCTGAGCGGATTTTTCATTTAGCACATTTGAGTTTAGTTTCTGTGAGCAACTTCATGTTGTGGAGGCACCTCTGAGATGTTCGGCAGCCACTTCTGGCGACATCGGATTGATATAAAAGCCCGACCCCCATTCGAAGCCGGCAACCTTGGCCAATTTCGGAATGATCTCAATATGCCAGTGATAGTCGCGAAAATCGGGTTCCTGAATCGGCGATGAATGAAGGATAAAATTGAACGGAGGATAGCCAAGGACAGCGTTGATCCGCCACAGTGCATCCTTGAGCGCAACAGCTACTTGCTCGTATATGTCCTCTGGCATGCGCTCGAAGTGAGAGTAGTGTTGCGTGGGCAGAATCCAGGTCTCGAAAGGAAATCTGGGTGCGAAGGCTTCGATGGTTATGCACGCATCATTTTCAGAAACAACTCTGGTCTGGTCTTCCAATTCCTTGCTTACCACGTCGCAGAATACGCATCCGTGATTTTGCCGGTAAAAACTCCTGCCTCCTTCAATCTCTTCAAGTACCCTTTTAGGGATGATCGGCAAAGCGATAAGTTGCGAATGAGAATGCTCCAAAGAAGCGCCGGCAGCAACACCGTGATTCTTAAAAATCAAAACATACTTGAGCCGGGAATCGTTTTCCAGATCTCGTATTCGTTCGCGAAAAACAAGCAGGACTTCCTTGATTTTCTCAATGCTGAGATCGGCAAGGTCTTTGGCATGGTCTGGCGTTTCAATGATAACCTCGTGAGCACCAATTCCATTCATCATCTCATAATTTCCACAACCTTTATGCGCTAATTCTCCCTCGATTTGCAAGGCTGGAAACTTGTTGGGCACGACCCGGATATTCCACCCAGGAATGTCTCGTTCGGTACTCATCGGACGAATGGCCAGAATTTCAGGAGGGGTTTTATCTTCATTTCCAGGACAAAACGGGCAGAAACCGCTTCCTTTGGCGTTTGGTTCATTCGCCCAATCTGAGGGACGGTTGTCTCGTTCACTCGATATGATGACCCATCTTCCAATAATAGGATCCTTCCTGAGTTCTGACATAGTACAGTTCCGGAGGGGTTGATCTCCCCCATGTCTAAATTTAGAAAAAATTTACAAAAAATCAAGCCGCGGACATAGAAAAAATGGGCGGATATGAACCCGCCCATCGTATTGCTCCCAATCAACTCAAGAGTGTGTCACAGTTTGCTAATATAGCGCTGCCCGAGCGAACGGTATTCGCTGTCCGGAAAGTTGGATAGTAGGCGTTCAAACTCTTCCAGCGCCTGTTTCTTGTCGTCCAATCTCAAATAAGAGACGCCGAGTTTTAATTGTGCATCGTCACTCTTGTTCGAACGGGCAAAAGAGAAAACTTTCTCGAATCCTACAATCGCTTGTTCGAATTGACCAAGGCCGTAGTACGATTCGCCAATCCAGTACTGGCAGTTGTCGGACAGCGAATTCCCGGGGTCCAGCAGCAACAACTCACCGAACAGGTCGATAGCTCCGCGATAGTTGCGTGCTTTAAACTCCTCCAATGCCGTCTGATACTGTTTTTTGAATTCCGGTGAAGGATCGGCGTCCCCTCTCGTCCTACGTACGATCTGACGTGCGTTGGCTTTGGCTTCAAGATCGCTTATCTTCATCGCCTTTTGTGTCAGCTCGGAACGGAGCTCTGAGATCTCCTCATCCTTTTTTGTCAAATCATCTTTAAGCTGGTCCAAATCACCTTCCAGGACAGCCATATCTGCCTGCTCTTCGTTCATGCTGACTTCGGCAGCCGCAGTCTCATCTGCCTGCGTGATTCCGAGCAACCGGAGCACTTCATCCTCGTCCGACTTCGTTTGCGAAGCTCGCGCCGCGTCTTCACCCAACAATTCATCTATGTCCACATCATCTTCAGCAAGATCGGTACTCTGCCTGGAAGAGCCGCACGCGGCCACGAATACCACCAAGGTCAAGAGCATGATTAGTCTGGCAATCCAATTCACAGATCCCTGAAAGACGTCCTTTTTCTCATCCATATTTGCCTCCAATAAATTGAGTCCTTGCAAAATTTGAGACTACTCTTGTTTTCTTATTACCAGATATGTCGCCGCACCAATCGCTGCTGCACCAGCAATCCCCCCAACGAACCGCCAACCTTTCCCGCCGGACGACACCCGTACATAGATCGGTTTGCTCGGCAGCCCCGAATACCCCACGCCGCTAAGCGTTTCATCGACCGCAATCACACAGTACTCAAGACCGTCAGTGGTCATGGCGTATCCCGGAATTTCCCCTTTGTACAGGTTTTCGCCTTCATTTTGCAGTTTAACAACGTTCCAGTTGCGAGTGCCAATGGGTCGATAGAGCGCAGCAACGACCCGCAGGTCCATATCGGAATAGACATTCGCCTTTATGGGCAGATCCTTTCCCGCCTCCGCTCTCCCCACAAGATAGTGAATTACCATCGGCGCGGAGCCCCGCACGCCATCCAAAGAGGCATCGCCAGAACGCATGGCTGCCGGGCTGGGATTTTTTTCAGGAATACCATCATGATCGAGATAGCCGTCTCTGTCTTCGGCGACGTCGGGCATGAGATCCAACTCATCCGGAATCCCATCGTGGTCTCTGTCGTCCCTGCTCTGATTGAAATAATACGTCACTCCCGTGTAGACATCCAGAACCTGGTCGTCCTCATCACCCTGTCGCAATTGGTCGAGGCCATCGGTGGACGAAAGGCGAAACGTGCCACCAAAATTGAAACTCCAGCCACGCGATATCCGATATTCGATGCCGCCGCCAGTCTTGGCAAACCAACCCACATCGTCTTCAAGCGTGGTGTTTTTGCCCGCTGATACATCTGCAACAGCGCGCCACCAGACGCCACCGCCACCGATAAAAATGTAAGGATTCACCTTGCCAAGAGGCAGGAAGCTGAATACCGCGCTCAACTCAACAGGCACAATCGTCGTTTTGAAATCATTATATGTTGGATTGGGATGCCCGTTGGAGTTCAGGGAAGAAAAGCCGACCTCACCATCGAAAGCGAGGTACGGAGTGGGCATAACTCTAATAAATCCGGAAACCATGGGACTGACAATTGCGTCATTCAGATCTCCCTCTAGGCGGGAGGCAGTCGCCTTCAACCCCATTCCGAACTGCCAGCCCTGGGCAAAAGCCTCTGAGTGTACCAGTCCGGACAATAGTACGACCAGCGTTGCAAGTCGACCAATTTTGCCCTGCATTACAAGCCCCGTAAGTCCGAGTAATATTATTGATTTAAATTTATCACTCGCGACCCTAAAAGTCAAGGCAATTCTTGACTGGATTTTGACGTACGATGCGTACAACTGACACAGAATACCTCTTCAGCTATTGGCCTTTAGCTGTTGGCCATGTTCATAACTGGGTTGCACACAATGAGAGACTTCAGGACTCCGAACAGATGAAGGTATAAGAATAATTCGGGCTCAGTTAAACAAAGAACAAAAGATGATAAATAACCTAATCAGCAAGCTCAAGGGCAGCAGCTAAGAGCCAACAGCTAAAAGCTGAACAGTTACGACATGAAAGACATACGCTCCATAAATACACAACTTTACAAGTACTCAAACCTTTTGCGCGAAGCGTTGAGGATCAACCCAACGAGAATGAGGTTGGCGAGCAGCGAAGAGCCGCCATAACTCAAGAATGGCAGCGGCAGCCCGGTGACCGGCATGATGCCCACGGTCATGCCGATGTTGACAAAAATCTGAAACAGAAATATTATTGTGGCGCCAAAAACCACCACGCTCGAAAACTTGCTTTTGACACTGGTGGAGATGCGGATTCCTTTCACCACGAGGTAAAAAAACAGAGCAAGCACCAGAAACACGCCAATGAAGCCGAATTCCTCGCCAATGACACAGAATATGAAATCGGTATGCTGTTCGGGCAGAAATCTCAGGTGGGTCTGTGTGCCATCAAGGAACCCTTTGCCTAACAGACCGCCGGAACCAATGGCGACTTTTGACTGGATGACCTGGTAGCCAAGCCCATGCGGGTCTCTTACCAACCCCAAGAATGTAAGTATCCGGTTCTTTTGATATTCCTTCAGAAGATTCCACACGATCGGCGTCAAGATGCCCACGCCAATATTGATGATGAAATTGACCAGGAAGAAAGTCAGGCCGCGCTGGCAGAGCAAAAACGTGACGCTGAGCAGGATCATAACGATCAGGAAAGAGTAGTAATTGAACGCGCTAAGCAGACTTGCCAGTGGTGCCAGGAGAACAAACAAGATCGCCGGGGACAGGCCAGCCCAATGCAGAACAGGCAAGACCAAAGCCAGAAACACCAGTGCCGAGCCAAGGTCGGGTTGCTTCATGACAAGCGCCAGAGGCACAAAAGCGATGGCAAAGGCGACCGTCAGCTCGCGCAAATTGTCAAGCTTTCTGTGCTCGTTGCTCAGATAGCGGCTCAACGCCAGCAAAGTGCCGATCTTAGCAAACTCAGCCGGTTGAATCCAGGCCGGACCCAGGGCAATCCACCTTCGGGTACCCGCGCCCTTGCCGACAAAGAGCACGACCACCAGCAGAATCACGGAAAGCCCGTAGAGCAGATATGCATTCTTATAGTAAGATTTTAACGGCGTCACCACGACGGCAGTAAGCACCACTAGGCCCAGCACGGCCCAGAGCAATTGCTTGGTGAACTCGGTTTGTTTCTCGCCCACGTAGGTCGCGCTGTAGATTGCGGTCAATCCGAAGGTAATCAGAAGTACGACGGCTATGACCAGTCCGACGTCAAAATTCCGAATAGCGCTCAAAGTTTCTCACTTTCAATCTTTTCGTTGCCATTGCGCCTTCTGCCGGCAATACCTTGCGGTCACTGACCAAGTGCAAGTTGGTTGTCTCTAAAATAGGTCGTCAAAATGCCACGCGCAATTGGTGCGGCCACTGCGCCGCCACCACCGCCATTTTCCACCATGACACAGAAAGCGATCTTGGGATTGTCTTTTGGGGCAAAACCGATAAACCAGGCGTGGCTGTTGCCGTGCGGATTCTGAGCTGTGCCCGTCTTGCCACAAACATTCAGGCCGCGCACCCAGGATGCCCGCCCGGTGCCATGCGGTCCGTTCACCACCAGGTACATGCCTTGCTTGATAGTTCTGTAGGTGCTTTTTGAAATGCCTACTATTTGCCGGCGCTCGCGCCCCGGTTCGATGCTTTCACCTGTGTTCGGATCCTCTATCTTTCTCACCAGATGTGGCCGGAAAGCGGTACCCTCATTCCCGACAATCATCGCGAAGTACGCCATCTGCAACGGCGTCGTCAGGAGCTCGCCCTGCCCCACTGCCAAGTTCAGGGTCAGCCCCCGCGTCCACTTCTTCACGCCATACTTCGCATCAAAGTAGACCGCATCCGGGACCAGCCCGGAGCCCTCATTCGGCAGGTCTATCCCGGTCTTTGAACCAAATCGGAAAAACCGGGAAAATTTCGACCAATTCGCCAGTCCCACATCCAATCCCTTTTTATAAAAATAGACATTACACGACTGTTGAATGGCATCTAACAGATTGACTTCACCGTGTCCCTTTTCTTTCCAGCATTTGAATTGCCGCCGGCCAAGCCGATAGGAACCGTAACAGGTGACCGTCTCCTCCAGATCGATCAGGCCCGTTTCCAGTCCGGCCGCAGCCAACACCAGCTTGTAGATTGAACCCGGCGGATAGAGGCTCTGACAGGCGCGGTTGTAAAGCGGGTGTTCTTCATTGTTGATCAGGGCACTCCAGATTTCAGGAGTAAGCGGATTCGAAAAGATTTCCGGGTCGTAGTCTGGTTTGCTCATAATGGCGAGCACTTCACCGTTGCTGGGATCGAGCACCACTGCCGCTCCTCTTTTGCCCTCCATCGCTTTTTCAAGATAGCGCTGAACATCGGCATCGATGGTCATATAAAGATTCTTGCCCGACTGCGGTGAACTTCCCGCCAGCTCAGGCAATTCCCGAACCTCTCTGCCGAGCACATCTACTTCGATGTATTTGACGCCAGACTGGCCTCTGAGATAAGGCTCATATATTATTTCGATGCCGTTCTTGCCAATGAGGTCGCCCATCCGGTACTCCCGATCTTCCACCTGCGAAAGTTCGTCCCTGGTAATTTCGCTGAGATAGCCAAACAAGTGAGGCGCGCGAATCCCCGCGGGATAGTAGCGCTTGGAATCCACAGCGTAGAAAACGCCGGGCAAGTCAAGTCGGTACTCTTCAATGCTGCTAAGCACGCTGAAGTCTATATGCCGCTTCACTTTGACAGCCGAAAAATTTCCGATCTTTTCCTTCCGCACGGCCTTCACCAACTCCACGGAGCTTTCATTCAAAATGGAAGCGAGGAGACTTGTGGCACTTTGCGATTCTAGAAACTCATAAGGGATGACGGAAACCGAGTAGGCTGGCCGGTTATCGACCATGATTTCACCATTCCGGTCCAGGAGCAAGCCACGCGGCGCCTCGATCACAACGTCTCTGACGCGATTTCTCTCCGATTCACGATAGTAGGTGTCCCAGCTAAAGATCTGAAGGTAAGCCAATCTTGCTACCAAGATTATAAACAGCCCGATCGCTATGCCAAGGTAGACTCGCCGGAGGTTTTGGTATTCATGCACCATCAAAGCAATGCCTTACAGCTCACCTTCTTCCCAGCGGAGATTTGGGCAAAAGCATATAAATCATCATCATAAATACAAGCGTGTAGACGGTATTCGGAAAGATATGCCTGAAGAGCGTCTTCCAAAAGCCAACAGATGCGCCGATACGCAAAATGTTGTAATAAAAAAAATCATGCACGAAAATCGATGCAAACAACGGGCCGAGAATGATAGTCATCCGCCTGTCGAATTGTTCGCCGGCCCAGAAGCCAGCGATGAAAGCAGCCAGTGTATTTGTTAAGGACGAAATACCAACGAATCCCGTACCAAAAAAATCGAAACAAACTCCTGCGAAAAAACCGCACATAATTCCCACTACTTTCCCACGCAGCAAGGTCACAGAGACAACCGCAATGAGAATTAAATTGGGAGCAACTTCCTGAACTGAAAAGAGAGGAATCACGGTCAGTTGGAGGATGATTGCAGCAGCGAAAATGAAAAAATAGGAGAGAACCGGCATCAAATCTCAGTTGTCCAGCAGTGGCCGTACTCTGACCATGAACACTTCTTCCAGTTTGCCAAAGTCGACTGCAGGGGCGACCTCGATATCCATAAACATGCTCTGGTTTTCCTCACTTACGCCGGTTACGTGTCCGATATCGAGCCCTCCGGGGAAAATCGTGCTCAGACTGGACGTCACAATCACATCGCCCTTCTTGATATCAGAGCGTTTTGGCACCTCCGCCAACACTACTTGGTTGCCTGAGTTCCATCTTATGATGCCGGCTACGCGGCTGCGCTGCACCACGGCACCCACCCTGAAATTCCGGTCTAACAAAAGCTGAGCCGTCGAATTGTGGTTCCCAACTTGATATATTTTCCCGACCAACCCTTGCGATGTAACCACAGCCATATTTTTCTTCAAACTATCGAGGCTGCCGGCACCCAGAAAAATGGCGTTGATGAAGCCGTTCTCATCCTTACCAAGCACTTTGGCCGGAATGAGTTCGAGGGCACTCCTCTCCTTAAAATCCAAAAGCGCACGCAAACGGCGGTTTTCCTCCATCGCCTCCTGAAGCTGCGCACTTTCCAGCATTAGTGCTGCTGTCTCTTGTCGCAGCCACTGATTCTCTTCGTGCACGCCGCGGTACCTGCTGACGACTTCCATCTGATCCAGTATGTAACCGAAACCTGCGAAGGCCCAGCTTCGAACGGCATGAACCTGCCGTGAGTCGTTGGACAATAGCAAAACGAGTGAAAAGAAGATGCCGCCAAACAGCGCCAGCAAATCCCGACGGTGGACCAGCCATTCGTTTAGCAGCCGCATCTCAGTAACGTCTGGTTGTGCTCAAGATTTTTTGGTAGTTGCTGAGATTGTCGAATATCTTGCCGGTGCCAAGCACCACACAGGTGAGTGGATCGTCAGCCACGATGATGGGCAGCTCTGTGTCGATGCGAAGTCGCTCGTCCAGGCCTTTAAGCAGGGCGCCGCCTCCGGTGAGTACAATACCCCGGTCTAAGATGTCGGACGCCAATTCCGGCGGCGTTCGCTCCAGACAAAGCTTAACGGCATCCACGATGTAACCCACCGACTCCGAAAGCGCCTCCTGAATTTCTTTGGAATGCACCTTGACGGTCTTGGGAATGCCATCCACGAGGTCGCGGCCTTTCACCATTTTGACGTCTTCAGTCTTGTACGGCGCCGCCGACCCCATGGTTATTTTGATCGCTTCGGCTGTGTTTTCGCCGATCAGCAAGTTGTAGGCTTTCTTGAAATACTGGATGATCGCTTCGTCCATCTCGTCGCCGCCGATGCGAATGGAGATGTCCGTGACAATTCCCGAGAGCGAGATGACTGCAATTTCCGTGGTGCCGCCGCCGATGTCGATAACCATGCTGCCCACCGGCTCCTCAATGGGGAGATTGACACCCAGCGCTGCCGCCATCGGCTCCTGAATCAGGTAGATTTCACGGCCGCCGGCGTGCTCCGCAGAGTCGCGCACGGCTCGTCTTTCAACTTCCGTGATGCCGGACGGGATACAGACCGCGATACGCGGCCGAATTAAACGGCTGGTCTGCACACTGCGGATGAAATGGCGAATCATTTTTTCGGCCAAATCAAAGTCAGCGATCACGCCGTCCTTTAAAGGCCGGACAGTGCTCAGATCGCCCGGCGTCCGGCCCATCATGGTTTTGGCGGCACTGCCGTACGCCATGATTTCCTGGTCATTCTTGCGAATGGCCACGATGGACGGCTCGTTGATCAGGATACCGCGTCCCTTGACGTAGACCAGTGTGTTGGCCGTTCCGAGATCGATGGCGATGTCGTTGAGAAAAAGCTTGCTCCAGAACGTTTCCGGTTTGTGGTTTTCTTCCATAGTCTGAATCTTCCTATTTCCTGGCGCGGCGCAACCGCAGTAACAACGTGAAAAAGAGAACATCGTGTTATTTAGCGCAAAAATCAACCCCTAATGGCGAAAGTGGCGAACTCCGGTAAACACCATAGCCATGCTGTGCTCGTCAACGGCCTGCACAACTTCATGGTCCCGCACCGAGCCGCCGGGTTGAATGATGGCGGTTGCACCGTGCTCCGCGGCCACGTCCACGCCGTCCCGGAACGGAAAAAACGCGTCCGAAGCCAGCGCCGTACCTTTGAGGCTGAGACCCATCCGCTGCGCCTTCTCGGCCGCAAGCCGTGACGCGTCCACTCTCGACATTTGTCCGGCGCCCACACCGATGGTTCGGTCGGCGTGCGCATAGACGATTGCGTTGGATTTCACCCACTTACAGACACGCCAGCCGAATTTCAGAGCTTGCCACTCCTGGTCCGTCGGCTGCCTTTTTGAGACCACCCTAAATTCTATATCGTTGAGATCGAAGAAATCTTGATCCTGCAACAGCAAACCACCGGCCACTTGCTTCACGTCGAAACCGGCAGCTCTGCGCTCGAACTCAGGCAATGCAAGCAGCCGCAGATTTTTTTTCGCTTGCAGAATTTCCAGCGCTTCCGCCTCAAAATCAGGCGCGATGACCACTTCTGTGAAAACCTCAGAGATCGCACGCGCAACTGCTGCATCTGCAGGCCGGTTCAGGCCAACGATGCCGCCAAACGAGGACACCGGGTCTGTGGCTTTTGCTTTCTGGTATGCTTCCGTCAGGGACGCAGCCGTGGCCACGCCACACGGGTTGGTGTGTTTGACAATTGCGACGCACGGCTCCGAAAACGCCTGCACCATACCCAACGCTGCGCCAACATCGATCAGGTTGTTAAAAGAAAGCGCTTTGCCGTGCAACTGTTTTGCTGCAATCAGGCCTGCCGGCCGGGCGCGGCTTTCCTTATAAAG
>SMXE01000033.1 GCA_004357015.1 Caldithrix sp. | reverse complement strand
ACTCGTTGAGCGCCGGACATATCAAACTGCCGCCACTTCTACTGCACGGTTCAGGATCGTACATGCCTCTCCCGATGCCGGTTTTGCTACTGTTACAGTGGTAGGAGCGGATACAACGCTTTCAGGGGAGGGGATATACCGCGATTTCACTGAATATGCGAGTATTCCGGCCGGTGACTATGCTATTACTGTTATCGCCGCTGCGGGGGATACTGTGACAGGCAATGTTACATTGGCCAACACGCGTCAAACCTGTGTGCTTGTTGGTAGTACCGGCTCTCTGTCCCTTCTCTCTCTCTCGGATAATTAAGAGGCCGTTTAAAGTGCTGAATTTTAATTATTAATTTAAGTCAATGAACCAAGTAATGGAGGTTTAGTAATGAAGCAAAAACTTTTTTTAGTTTCGGTCGTCGCCGTGCTTCTGTTCCCCATTTTGCTCTTTTCACAAACGGGAAAAATTAAAGGCAAGGTTGTGGACCGAGAGACTGGCGACGGGTTGCCCGGAGCCAATGTGAGTCTGGTTGGGACAAGCTTTGGAGGTGCGGCTGATATTAACGGAGACTTTGTTATCCTCTCTGTTCCCGTTGGCATCTACACCGTCAAGGCTACCTTTATCGGCTACAGGAATGTCAGAGTCGAGAATATCAGAGTCAATTCCCTGCTTACAAGCACAGTGGATTTCAGCTTGCCTTCTGAAGCCATTGAGGCCTCTGAGATAACCATTGTTGCCGAGCGGCCTTTGGTCAATAAAAATGCTACCAACGCGGTGAGAATTCAAAGTTATGAAGAATTCAAAAATCTTCCAATTCGGGGCGTTGGCGCTGCAATTGCGCTGCAGCCGGGTGTGGTTGTACAAAACGGCATTATCTATATTCGTGGCGGCCGCCGCGATGAGGTGGGATATTTTTTAGAAGGTGCGAATGTCCGTGACGTTACCACCGGAAACAATGCTGTAACCGTAATTCCCGAAGCTTTGGAAGAATTTCAAATTCAGGCCGGTGGTTACAACGCCGAGTTTGGTGGTGCGAATGCCGGTATTATTCGCCAGCAACTAAAGTCCGGAAGGCCTGAATATCACTTTACCATTCAGGGTGAAACCGATGATTTTGCCAGTGAAGGTGAAAAGTTTCTGGGTGCCTATTCTTACGGCTACCGTGACTTGACGGCAACATTAAGCGGTCCGGTTCCCGGGTTTGGCGGTAAATTGAAATTCTTTGTTGCCGGCCAGAATATTCACGAAAACGATCGGATTCATCGTTTCTGGGAAGGCTTTAATTTCCAGCAATCTGATTTTCCATTGATTGACAGTGATAGCTTTAGCTCCGGTAGGAGTCTTTACCCCGAAACGGAAGCTTTCATTCAGTCTATAGGTGTTGTTACGCCGGACGGTAACGTTCAGGTTGCTGGGCAAAACCGCTGGCTGGGTAATGGTACCCTCGTTCTCGACAGCAAACCTTTTATCATTCGTTTGGGTGGATCGCTTAGCTATCGCAAACGGGATGAAGTTTTCGAGAATCGCGTACCGGCCCGTATTTTTAATCTGGATCGAGTAGAACAGCAGGAGTTAAGCACCGCCCTGGTGAATCTTAAGGTCACCCATCTGATATCCAGCAATACATTCTATGAAGTGAATCTGAATGCCTTTGATCGGCGCACTTTTAATTATGATCCACTTCTCAAAGATAACTTCTGGGCCTACTGGGACAGCACAGCGAACTCAGGTGTAGGCGTTGACTTCTTCCGCAACGATTCTCCTCGTACCTGGGAGGCGGGGATAAGACAAATTCGACTCTATGATTTTCGCTTCACCGCGCCAGGAACGCCGGGCGATTATGCTAAGACCAAGCGAAGCTATTATGGCGGATCTTTTGCATTGACAAGCCAGCAGAAAAACCATGAAATTAAATTGGGTGCTAATTACGAACGCTGGTCGCTTCGGAGTTACAGTATAAATGAATTTACCGCATTGACATTTGCAAGACAATTTCCGGATAAATTACGTGCTGCCACGGCTGCCGGTGCTACTGCTGAAGAGATTGGAGCTTTTCGTCAATCGAGCGGGATCAGCAATTTTGCTTATGGGTATGATGTTTTCGGCAATGAGATTGATCCCAGCGAAGGTCCGGAGCGGGTCAGACATCCCAAGTATTTTTCTGTTTATCTCCAGGATAAATTTGAGCTGTCAGATTTAGTCATCAATGCCGGTATCCGGGTAGATTATATTGATAACGATGATTTTGATTATGCGGATCCTGCAAATCCACCGTGGGATCAGGCCAGCCGGTCTCTGGATTTATCCCTATTAATTGATAAAGATGCAAGTGTTGAAGTGAGTCCAAGACTTGGATTAGCGTTCCCGGTTAGTGATCGAACGGTTTTCCATATGCAGTATGGCAAGTTTGTACAAGCGCCTAAACTGAATGATCTTTATGCCGGATCTCGTTATTACGATAATACATTTGAGGCACAATTCTCTAATCAGGCTCCTATTGGTGTGGGTCTGGATCCGGAAAAGACCACTCAATATGAAGTCGGATTTAGCCAGCAGTTTACCGATCATGCTGCTTTTGACGTAACGGCTTTTTATAAAAATATTGAGGATCAGATTCAGATTAGCCGGGTTGTAACTGATATCAATTCACCTGCCGGCGACTATAATGTCCTGATCAATGGTGATTTTGCCACGACTTCAGGTGTGGAGTTTTCGGTCACGGTTCGCCGAACCAATAGAATCTCGGCACAGTTAAACTACACGTTTTCCAGATCACTGGGAACCGGCTCCGTCTCAAATACGGCAGTCTCAGGTATTGAGTTGGGAACAGAGGTTCCGAGCGTTATTTCACCTCTGGACTTCCATAACCCTCACCGGGGTTCATTCAATATGGATTATCGTTTTGGCAGAGGAGACGGCGGTCCCATCCTTGAACGCCTGGGTGCGAATCTGCTTTTCACTTTCAGCAGTGGCCATCCATTTACTTTGTCAACCGGCGATTTTGGTCAGCAAAGTCCTAATAGTGCTGGTCAAATCACGGATCCACGCTCCAGGAGACCGTTGGAAAGTATCAATGCTTCCCTGACTCCCTGGAACTTTGAAGTCAACCTACGGCTTGACAAAACCGTTAGTTTCGGAAGATTTGATACCAATTTCTATGTCTATGCTACAAATCTTACCAACCGGAAAAACGTCATCAATGTCTTCCCGAGAACGGGAAATGCCTTTAATGACGGCTTTCTGGAGGATTCGGATCTAAGCGGTGCCATCATTGATGCCCAGGGCGGAGATCCTTTTGTCGCTCTTCACCAGGCTATAAATTTAAACGGAAATGGCAATAACTTTTCCGACGATCCCGGCGCTCTTGCGCCCGTAGGGAGTCTATTACTTGGAAATCCGCGCCAGATTCGCTTCGGCGCTCGTTTCGAATTCTAAGCATTTTTTTATTGAAAGATTCCGGCCCCTGCAAAGGGGTTCGGAATCTGTTCAATTGAATGATCAAAAAATAGTAAATAACGGAGGCAAATAATGAGAAAAATTTTAGTTGCTCTATTGGTGACTTTGGCCGTGGGTGCACTGCTTTTTAGCCAGTCAGCCTACGCAAAAGACAATCAAGGAGAGCGTAAAACCCATCTTCTTAAAACCACAGCGGGGGTCAATCGAACCCTGGTCAACGTGGGGCAGGTTGCCATGTGGATTTACGCGGATGGCGTATCTGCTATTACCCCAGCCAGTTGTTCCGGTTTGATTTTTCCCAGGGGCAATAATCCAGTAACAGCCGCCATCTTTGAGGATGGCCTTATCTGGGGCGGAAAAGTCCAGGATGGGTCGGCTCCTGAAATTCGTGTTGGCGGTCAAACCTATGGCGCCGGTACGCTAGGCGGTGCTATTACCTCTAAGGGTGTAGCAAGCTTCGTAGATCGTATTTGGAGAGTCAGGAGAGACTATGCAACCGCAGACCTGACCCTGGATGCCGCTGAGGTAAACCAAATTACGACTTCTGATGTCAACGAAGGACATATTCAAGGGCTGCGCGATCAATATCGAGCGGATTGGGTGGAATGGCCTGTTAACGTGGGCGCGCCGTTTTACGACGCCGGTGATGATGGCGTCTATAATCCGCAGTTCACGACCAATGCAGAAGGAATCGAAGTTCCGGTTCTGTTTCCCGATGCAGATGAACCCGGCTATGCGAACGGTGACCAGGTTGTCTGGTTAGTCGCAAACGATTTGAATGAATCCCAGATTCAAGGATTCTACGGTTCGCCGCCCATCGGTATTGAAATGCAGGTTACCTTATGGGCCTACAAACGTGCGGACGCGCTCGGTAATATCATCTTTAAGGAATTTACCGTTATCTATAAAGGCACGGCAACGACGCCGATTTCGGCAACCATTGATAGTATGTTTTTGTGCCAATGGTCGGATCCTGATCTGGGTAGTTTCGGCGATGATTTCGCCGGTTCCGATACTACTTTAAGCTTAGGATATTGTTACAACTCACAAACCAACGATGCGACTTATGCACAGGTTGGTTTGCCGCCACCCGCTGCGGGTTATGACTTTTTTGCAGGACCCATCGTACCTCAGGCTGGCGGCGAGGCCATTTTTAATTTGGCAAAACGCGCTGAGTTTGTGAATTTACCCATGACTACTTTTGCGTTCTTTGCTGCAGGCTCACAGGATAGTGATCCGTCGTTAGGCGGAAATTATAACGGTACCTTGCAGTGGTGGAATTTGCTGCGCGGCTTCCGGCCACGTCCGGAAAACCCGGCACAACCCTGGATCGACCCGACTACCGGTCAAATCACAAAATTCCGGGTTCCCGGCGATCCCGTGACCGGTTCAGGCTGGATAGATGCAAACCCGGGTGACCGGCGTATTCTTTTAGCTTCAGGCCCGTTTACCATGGCTTTAGGCGATACGCAGCAGGTTGTTGTTGCTGTTCTGGCCGGTCTGGGCTCGGATAGGCTTTCCAGTATATCGGTTCTGAAATTTATCGACAGGTCTGCCCAGGCGGCGTTTGATAACTTGTTTGAAATTCCAAGCCCGCCCACCGCACCGAGTGTCGTTGCCAGTGAGTTTGACGGCGAAATTCTGTTAAACTGGGGCAGCAACCAGTTTGCAGTTGCCAAAACTGAAAATACAATCAATACCGGCTTTGTATTTGAGGGATACAATATCTATCAACTGCCGAGCCCCGGCGCGCCCCTGGGCCAGGGTATTAAGCTGGGTACATTTGATGTTGTCAACGAAGTCACCATCATTACCCAGGATGCATTTGACGAAGCCAGCGGTCAAGTCCTCAGCCTGCCGGTACAATTTGGCAGTAATTCCGGTATTACCCGTACGTTCCTGCTTGACAGAGACCGCATCCGTGAAAAACCACTCATTAACGGCACCGCGTATTTTTTTGGTGTAACGGCCTATAGCTTTAATAGTGCACCGAATCTGGCCATCGTTACCTTGGAAAGCCCGCCAACAGTGCTTACCGTCGTTCCGCAAACGACTGCGCCAGGTGAAAGATTGGGTCAAAATCCTGATGGCGATGAAGTGGCCATCAATGATACACTTGCCACTACGTTTGCACATTCTTCAAAGGTTGAGACGGCCGATCACGCTGGCCCAAGCGATGGCAATATTGTCGTTCTGGTCACTGACCCTTCCAGACTGACAGGTGACACTTATACGGTCACATTCGATACAGATACCACCGGTGGCGCCAACATACCTATCTGGAATCTTGCTAATTCAGCAGGCGACATGCTGCTGGAAGGTCAGCTCAACCAGAGCGGTGACGACGACTACCTGAATGTGGATGGTGTGCAGGTTAAGGTAACCGGCGCTCCTCCGGATTTTAAATCCTTCCAGATTGTTGCGAATGCTGCGGGTCCAATTGATCCTCCCGGGGCTGGCGCCTTTGCGTTTCAGGGTTTTCCGACTCCTGGCGATGCGAATCCTTCGAGCGCTCATCAAGCAAGCGGTCAGCGTTGGGCGTTCCATACCGGCGCCGATGCAGCTTCCTCTGCTGGTGGCGGGCGTGGTTCTTACAGTGCTTTTCTTTCAAGATCACTGCGCGGTAGCAACTTTGACCGGGTTGTACCCTTCGACTGGGAAATGCGTTT
>SMXE01000032.1 GCA_004357015.1 Caldithrix sp. | reverse complement strand
TGCGCGGCTCGCGGCTGCTCAGGCTGTGATCGAAGAGCAGCAAGCTGCTTAGCGGCCCTTGCCGTTCTTCACCCAATAACTTCGTTCTTAAAACCAGATCGCCCACATTACCAGTGGGCGATTTTTTTGGCCGGAGATTAAATGAGAATCATTTGCGATTTTGACGGCACCGCTGCTCAAGATGATGTCGGTAATCTGCTCTTCCGCGCTTTTGCAGACGGCCGATGTCATGACATCATAAGACTATGGAAAGCGGGTGAAATCAACTCCAAGGAATGTTTGCAGCAGGAATGCGATATCGCGCGTGTGTCCCGCGAGCAGCTCTGCGAATTTGTTGATGTGCAAAAACTCGACCCCAGGTTCCCCAAGTTTGTCCAGTTTTGCAAGTCTAATAACATTGAAGTTGAAATTGCAAGTGACGGGTTGGATTTTTATATTGAGAGAATGCTGGAGAATCACGAGTTAGGATCGGCTGTGAAGGTTAAAGCGAATCATCTCATTTTTTCTGGCGACGAGCGACTGGCAGCCGAATTTCCATATTTTGAAAAGGGCTGTGGACACTGCGGCAACTGTAAAGGCTACCACGTTGCTGAGGCGAAGAAGAAGGGCCACTTCGTGCTGTATGTGGGAGATGGCTGGTCTGACCGCTGCGGCGCCCGTGCTGCCGATTTTGTTTTGGCCAAAAAGAAACGTGAGCTGGTCACCTATTGCCGCGAAAACGACATCGCACATTGTGAATTCGGCGATTTCTCGGATGTGATCAAAATTACAACAAAGTTTCTCGCCGAAGCAACCTTTTGACATTTGTAATCAGTTTTGTTTCGCATATGGCACTCAATTTCGACCCGGGAAAATATCCGATATTGCGGACGGTTGGCAAAGTTGCAGACCACCGCAAAGTTGCGGTCTATGCGGTCGGTGGCTTTGTACGCGACACCTTACTGGGCAAAGTTTGTAAGGATATCGACTTTGTTGTTGTTGGCAGCGGTGCTGACTTCGCGCGGGCGGTGAGCAAAGAGCTCGGGGCAAGCAAGGTGGTGGTTTATGAAAAGTTCGGCACTGCCCTGGTGGAAATAAACGAGTACAAGCTGGAATTCGTGGGAGCGCGCAAAGAGAGTTACCGCAGCGACTCCCGAAAACCTATTGTAGAGCCCGCCGACCTGCAGACGGACCTCGCACGCCGCGACTTTACCATCAACGCGCTGGCTATCAGTGTGAATGCTGCGACGTTTGGTCAATTGACCGATCCATTTGATGGAATGACTGCGCTAAAGAAGCGCATCATCCGCACGCCATTGGATCCCGGGGTTACCTTTGAGGATGATCCCCTTCGCATCATGCGCGCTATCCGCTTTGCCACGCAACTTGATTTCGAAATTGAGACTGAAACCATGGCCGGCATGCAGGAAATGTCGCAGCGCTTGCAGATCGTTTCTGCCGAGCGCATCAGCGAGGACTTCCTGAAGATTCTTGCAACGCGCAAGCCTTCCAAAGGCTTGCTCCTCATGGATTCATGCGGCGTGTTGAAGATCATTTTCCCCGAGCTGATCAAGTTGAAAGGTGTGGAGCAGGTCGCCGGCCACCATCACAAGGACGTGTTCTTTCACACCCTGAAGGTACTGGATAACGTCGCGGCGGTCACCGATAAGCTGAAACTACGATACGTAGCTCTGGTGCATGACATCGCAAAACCCCGCACCAAAGAGTTTGTTGCGGGCAAGGGCTGGACATTTCATAATCACGAGGAAGTCGGCGCACGCATGCTGCCGGCCATCGGTTACCGATTGCGCTTGCCGAAAGAGATGACAAAATACGCCCAAAAGCTCACGCGGTTGCACCTCCGGCCCATTGCGCTCACAGAAGAAGGCGTAACGGATTCCGCCTACCGCAGGCTGCTGGTACAGGCCAGTGAGGTACTCGACGATCTCATCATGCTCTGCCGTGCCGATATTACTTCGCAAAACGCCAAACGCGTGCAAAAGCATCTCCGCAACTTCGATTTTGTCGTAAAGCGATTACAGGAAGTTGAAGAAAAAGACAGAATGCGCGTATTTCAATCTCCGGTCAGAGGTGATGAGATCATGAAAGTCTGCGGACTGAAGCCAGGGCCGGCAGTTGGCCGATTGAAAAAAATGATCGAAGAAGCTATCCTGGACGGCAAAATCCCGAACGAATATGAAGCAGCGTACAATTATTTGATAGAAATCAAAGATCAAGTGCAGCGAGACAGGGCATCTTCCTGAAACGACCACCCGCCGGACAAACCGCACCCTTCTCTTTCCGCTCTCCAACCGCTTTTTGACGGACAAATTGGTTGCCTGAATAAAGTAACCCGCGTTCCACACGAGCACGGTTGAAAGCCGTGTGACCTCTTCTCTTCTCCTCCCGGCGAACCGCCTCTTTTCGAGCGAAAACGAATGGTATATTTTACCCTGTGCGGGCGTTTATCCCACTAAACTTACCGGTCAATTTGCCGATTAAAACATTGCGGTTTGTATCTCAGCTAACCGGCTCATGAAAAGCAGTCCAATGGCGGACTGACACAGAAGGATTTTAGTATGGCAGTTTTGAAAACAGCCCAGGTGGCAGTGGGAATGGAATTGGCAGAAGCCGTCACCAATATTCGTGGCGCGATTCTATTCAAGGCTGGCACAGTACTTACCCGGAAGCACATCAAAGCGCTCAAAGCCTGGGGCATTACCGAGCTCGATGTGCAGGATGACAACACCGCACCAGCAGGGCCGGAACAAGTTCAGGATTCACAGACCATCGAGGTTCTGACCCCGAACACCGAAATCGAAGAGGAAGTCTATTTTATTTTTCAGAAGACGGATATGGAAGATCCTGTCATCAAAGAAATGTACCGCTTGTCCATCGAGACGCGGGCATCCAACTATCAGGGGGCGTGATGGACGACCTTGCAATTCTGGTACAGCAGGTTAAACACGTCTCCAGCCTGCCGACTGTTTTCATCAAGGTCAATGAACTGATTAATGACCCGCAAAGCTCGGCCTCCGACCTGGGACAAGTGATCGAGAAAGACCAATCGTTGACCTCCCGCCTGCTCAGACTTGCAAATTCAGCTTTCTACGGTTTCCCGGGAAGGATTGATACTGTCTCTCGGGCCATCACGATCATCGGCTTCAAACAGTTAAGAGACCTCGTTCTGGCAACCTCCGTTCGAAGTCTGTTTAGCGGTTTTGGCAAAGATAGCGTCATCGACATGCGCACCTTCTGGGAGCACAGCATTGCCTCTGCCATCACCTGCCGCGTCCTCGCTGTTTACAAAGGGGATAGGGCTCCCGAGTCACATTTCGTGGCAGGTTTCCTGCACGACTTTGGCAGATTGATTCTGTTAGAACACTATCCGCAAAAATGCGAGGAAGTTTTCAGGATCGCCAAAGATGAACGCCGGCTTGTCTATGAGGTAGAGGAAGAGATGTTTGGCTTCTCCCACGCTGAAGTCGGCGCGGAACTGATAAAAAGCTGGCGTCTGCCCGATTCGCTGGTTGAAGCCATCGCCTGTCATCACCACCCGGAAAAAGCGAGCGCAGCATCCGAACTGGCAGACCTCGTTCACCTCGCCAATGTTTTCACCCACGCTTGCTGGTTCGGGTTCAGCGGCGACCATTTCGTTCCTCCTTTGAGTAAAGCCGCCTGGCAGAGAAGCGGACTGAAAGTCAGCATGTTAGAGCCGGCGCTGCACAAAATCCGGGAGCAAGTCGACGATCTGATGGATTTAGTGGGGGGGAGCTAAGAATATGCCATGGATGGAGAAAGCATGAAAATCGGATATTTTGAAAAACGTGTGATTTACCTGGAGGAGGTGAATCGCAAATTTCGGGTGTCTCTGGAATCTCTGAGAAGCCTGACCACCTTGCAAAAAAGTATCGCCAACAAGCGCGATCTATCCTTGATTTTTTCCGAGAGTCGCGAGAGAATTTTCAGCTTGATGGCATTCAGCAGCGTGGCATTCCTCTTGTACGATGAGAACACGCTTGACTTTGTGCCGGAATACATCTACCCGCAATTCCTGCAAAAAGACATCCAGAAAGAAATTGACGCGCATATCGAGAGCGGTACGTTCGCCTGGGCGCTCCACCAGAAGCGGCCCGTAATCATCAAGCCGGTCTCTCTCCTGCAAGACTACGAGATTGTCCTGCATGCCCTCTCCACCGACAACCGGGTGCTCGGCATGTTTATCGGCCAGCTCGCTACCCGGCGCGATAAGATTCAAAGCGAATCCTTCGACATTCTTTCAATCGCTCTGATGACCACGTCCCTTGCTACCGAAAATGCCCTGCTCTATCTCGAAATCGAGGCGCATAACCGCGACCTCAAAAAACGGGTTGAAGAGCGCACCGCCGCCGCGCTTGAAGTCAACAAGAAACTAAAGAAGGAGATCGGCGTACGGAAAAAAACCGAAGAAGAACTCAATACTCAGCGCCAGTACTTTGAGGCGCTGTTTACCAATGCACCAGCGGCCGTCGTCTCACTTGACCTGAAGCACAGAATAGTTACCACAAACCCACAATTCGAGGCGCTATTCGGCTACGAGATCGACGAGACAAAAGGAAAGTATATTGATCGCTTGATCGTCCCCGAAGACCGCTTGGAAGAAGCAAGAATGTTGACAAAAAGAGCACAGGCCGGCAGCATCCCCATGATAGAATCCAAGCGCAAGAGAAAGGACGGCACGGTGATTGAGACCGCGGTCAGCGGCTCTGCTGTGGTTGTCAACGGCAAGAAAGTTGGGGTACTGGCGATTTATGCGGACATCACAGAAAGAAAGCGTGCCGAACGCGCGCTAAAAAAGGCGAAGCGGGCTGCGGAATCAGCGGCGCGGTCCAAGAGCGAGTTTCTCGCAAACATGAGTCACGAAATTCGCACCCCCCTCAACGCTATCCTTGGGATGAGCGAGCTTGTGCTCGACACCGAACTGAACAACGAGCAACGTGAATTCCTCGAAATCGTCTACTCCTCATCCGAAGGACTGCTCAGCCTGATCAACGACATTCTCGATTTCTCGAAGATCGAAGCTGGCCAGATGCTGCTCGAGCGTGTACCGTTCAACTTGAAAGAGCTGGTTGAGAGCATCGCAGACATTTTCAGCTTTCGGGCTGAAGTTAAGGGTCTCGAGTTGGTCTGCTGTATCCAGCCTGACATGCCCGACCTGGTCGAAGGCGACCCCACGCGAATTCGGCAGGTGCTGGTAAATCTGATCGCAAACGCAATTAAGTTCACCGAAGAAGGCGAAATTCTCTTCCAGGTTGCATGCGACAAACAGCGTGCGCCGAAGTCCAAAGACAACATGATGCGCTATATCTTTACGATTCAGGATACAGGAATTGGAATTTCTGCTGGCCAACAAGAGAAGATATTCGAGAAATTCTCTCAGGCCGACTCCTCTACCACCCGAAGATTCGGCGGCACAGGTCTGGGCCTGAGCATCTCAAAGTCCCTGATTGAGTTGATGGGCGGCGAACTCACGCTGGACAGCAAGGAGGGCCAAGGCTCCGCTTTTCACGTGACATTGACCCTGGCGTCAAAGCGTGGCATACACGATGAGCGTGATCGTACTGTGTTTGACGGCATCTCTGTTCTCCTGGTAGACAATCATGCCGTGCGCAGAGAAACGCTGCACGCGCTGCTCAGCAAATGGGGCTGTGCAGTCACGTTGGCAAGCGGGCACGATGCGATGCGTGCCAAACAGGATGGCCGCAAGGTGGATGTTATTCTCATAAATTTTCATCTGCCGGAGACCAACGGACTTGAAGTGGTCGCGCAACTTAGAAGAAGCCCGATGTTCTCGGATAGCAAGATTCTGCTGCTGACCTCAAAGACTGGCACCGAGAACCGGCGTCTCCGTGAATCTGGCGTGGACGGCTACATTTCAAAACCGGTGAAGCACGCGAAGTTGTTTGCAGTGCTGTCAGACATTCTCAAGCCGGCTGAAAATGGCCCGGCAATTGCGGTCATTGAGGATGCCAATGTCACCGACACCCGTACCCAAAACAAAATCATACTGCTGGTCGAGGACAACGTCGACAACCAGAAGCTGGCCAGGAAAATGCTTGAGCGAGGAGGCCACCAGGTTCAAATCGCTGCCAGTGGAGAAGAGGCGGTCGACAAAATGACCAACGGCGATTACGATCTCGTGTTGATGGATATTCAGATGCCGGGCATGAACGGCTTTGAAGCCACCATCAAGATTCGGGAAATGGAAAGCGAGCAAGCGCGGGAGCGCACGCCCATCGTCGCTTTGACAGCGCACGCCCTGAGCGGCTACCGCGAAGAATGCCTCAAGCATGGCATGGACGACTACATCACCAAACCCATCCGCAAAAAAACGCTGCTGGACACAATCGACAATTGGCTAACCCCGGAAGTGTCTGTTGTCGATGAGCCCGTTCAGATAGAAAAAAGCGCCAAACCCTCCAGAAAACAGAAATCAACTTCTTGACTCTGCTTCTCCTGACTGGACTTTCTGCCGATCGGGCCAGGTTGGCCAGTTAAGCGTGGGCAATGTATTTTGCAGACAAATATGGAGTACTCTACCGGGGCGCCTACCAAACCGTGTTTGACCGGGTTATTATGGATGTGTCAATTGACGTTTTAGGTCCTCATCGCTTCTGATGATATGGTCACAAAACCTCGTCAGCCAAAGATGGTCAATGCGAATAGCTGGATAGAGTCGACGAATGACTTCGCAAAAGTGCGTTTCACAATACCGACAATGGCCGAAATATCTTCAGGTCTTGCAAGTGGACGAATCCACATATGGAGACGGTCCGGGAGAAAAACAAAGGCACGAAGCAAGAAAGGAACACAGTTTCTGGCATCTCTAACGGTTACTTGCTACAACACTGCGCAGACCACCCGGAAATCATTCTCGCCAACTCCGCAACCAAATCGTCATCGGTCCTCCCCGATCGCTTTAGCACGTGAAAACCGTGGTCCGCTCCTTCGATGATGTGCAGCGTCGCCCGCTCTGCCAGTCTATCAAAAACCGGGCGCAGCAAGTTCAGGTCTGCGAGTTTATCGCGCGTGCCCTGCAGAAAGAGCATGGGCACAGAGACGTCGAACAGGTGGGCAGCACGCACGTCTGAAGGCTTAGTGGGTGGGTGCAGCGGAAACCCGAAGAAGACGATGCCGCGAACGTCAGGCAGCGGTTCTTGCGACGCGGCAGTGGACGTCATGCGGCCGCCCAGGGATTTTCCGCCTGCCAGCAAAGGCAGGTCGCGCGCCATCTCGTGCGCAGCAATCACCGCGGAACGTACCGTCTTCACCAGAACCGGCTGCGGATTCGGGAACTTCTTCCCCTGCTCCATGTACGGAAACTGGTAGCGGAAGGTAGCGATGCCGTTGCTTGCCAACGCTTTGGCAACGGCTTCCATGAAGGTGTGTCGCATGCCAGCCCCGGCGCCGTGTCCCAGCACCAGCAGCCAGCGCGCCTCTGCCGGACGCAGCAAAACAGCGCTGACCTGGCCGGAACTTTTGCTGGCCGCAAAGCGGGTCTCCCTCGCCGCCACTAATTTGCCTCCGGGAACCTCGATCTGAGATATCCTGCCAACTCATCGAGTATCAAGGACTGCTGCGCACTCAACTCACCCCCGGAGCGCAGCGCTTCAATCTCCGAGATCGCCCGCCGGGGCGTCATCCGTCTCTTGCCGCGGTAATCCACCATCGCCTGCTCCTCATCCGGCGGATTCACCTGTTTCATGAACGCCTCAGAAGCCGGCTTCGACGAGTCGGGCATCCGGTCCGGATAATTCCTGAAAATAATGCGCTCAGCAAGCTGGCGAAGGTCAGACCGGCGAAACAGCCCTAACATTCCGGCCTTCTGACTGAGGGCCGCGTTGTGGAAACGCCTGCTAACTTCGGCCTCTTCATCGGTCAGAAAGTTCGTTTGATAGAGCAGCGCATCGACATCCACATTGGGGACCTCCTGGTAGGTGAACTGGCGATGGTATTTCGCGATTTCCACCAGCAGATCCGGGTGTGCTTCCAGCCACCTGCGGTTGTCTACCAAGATCTGTCTGCGCTCAGAATCGAGTCGCTGCAGGAACCGCTCCTTGGGCGGCAAAATAATTCTCTTTTGACCCTGCTTCTTCCGGATAACCCAGGTTGTGTCTTCGATGTTGTCTGCAGTGGTTTCCTGCAGTTCTGGCCGGTCCAGCCGAAGCCACAAAAACTGGTTGCTGTACGGTTCAGACTGACCGATGAACAGCACCGGCGCCTGGTAATTGTATTGCGAGCCGATCCCGACATCCACCAGCAAACCGAATCTATAGACCTCCTGCAGCGATTTGCTCAGTGGCTGCAACTCATCCTGGCGAGCGCTGTCCAAGCCCTTCTTGAAGTAACCTGCGGCATAGTCCCACATTTCTTTCTCGGCAGACAACCTTCGTGCAAGCTCTACGCTCGCCTCCACGTCGGCCATGGCGTCGTGTGAAGCGGCGTCTGCCAAATTGTTTGCCGCGTTGAGGTGCTCCAGTTTGAGCGAGGCCTTGTCGTCTATCCACGGCCATTTCAGTACGTCCGGTTTGTACAGCCAGTACAGCGTGACGATAGGCAGCAGGTCCATTCTCCAACAGTTGTTGGCGTGCTGGTGCGTGTACGGCGGCAGCAGATTGCGGTAAAAAGCAAACCGGAGAAACTCGTCATCAAAGCCAAGACTGTTGAAGCCGATGCTGACGGTGCCCGGCTCATTGAGGAGGGCATGTATCTGCCGGGTCGCTTCGTATTCGAAAATGGCCGACACATTGTCACTGAGCGAAATTTTATGTGCCATCATCGCCGCAGGGGAGGGAATCACGTCGGGGCGCAGCTTCACCAAAATTTCGTGTCGCTCCAGCTCTGAGAACGATAAGTCAGTACGAATGCCGGCAAATTGCAACACCTGGTCAAATGCGTAGTTGAGTCCCGTGGTCTCGAGGTCATAAAACAGGTAGGTCGGACGCGACATGACGGTCAGTGCTCCGCCATCTCGAGGAAACGTTTGGCCAGCCTGGGGCCGGTGCCTTCGTCCTCATGCTTAAAAAATACGTAGACTTCTTGCCAATCCTGTGCCT
>SMXE01000031.1 GCA_004357015.1 Caldithrix sp. | reverse complement strand
GCCAGCGACACGCTGGGCTCCGCGGAACGCAATGCCATCGATGACGAGCTGGACGCGCTCACAAGCGAAATTGACGATATCGTGGACGAGACCACTTTTAGCGGAATTTCATTGTTGAGCGGCAAGCAGCTTACCATTCAGACCGGCGCCGAAACCACGGACACACTTTTTGTGACCGTCACTTCCGCTGACCATGATTCCGCGCAACTCGGCATCATCGATGCCAGCATCGACGTTTCGTCCGCCGCCAATGCCAGCATCGCGCTTAGCCGTATCAATTCGGCCTTGACCACGGTGAAGACCAGCATCGCATCCATCGGTTCAACCCAGGCGCGGCTTAGCGTCAAAGAGTCATCGCTCTCCAACGCCATTATCAATACCGAGGCATCCAGAAGTAGAATCGCCGATGCCGATTTTGCGAAAGAGCAGTTGGAATCTCTGAAGCTACAGATAATGCAGCAGACGGCGACAGCCGCTCTCGCACAGGCCAACTCAGCACCGCAAATCGTGCTGTCACTCTTCGGTTAGACGAAGAAACTTAGTCGAAGAAAGGGTGTCCGTTTACGGGCACCCTTTTTTTTTGCATTCATGCAACTTACGATTATCCCGAAAATGCCGAAGTATATTATGATACCGGGACACCGGCATCTGCGACCAAAGAGATTATTTCGTTTCTGAACCAAAACTTGCTCACTCATGTCATTGCGGCTCCGGCGGCTGCCGGATTAGCCGGAATCCCTTTGCTTTAGCCAGGGGATTCCCGCCAAAGGCATGCGTGAATGACCGGCAAAGGTTGTTTTCGGTCAGAAACTATTTCATTGAAACGAAAGCGCGCGTGAGGTTTATGGCTAGGCTAACCAGTATGCAAGGTGACGAACTCGTCAAGAAGATACTTCAGGGTGAGCGCGATTTTGCCGGTGTAAGAATCGAAGAGAATTACAATCTCAGCGAGTGCAGGAATTTTCAGGAATTGCAATCCTACCTGAAGCGAATGCGTTTGTGGCAAGATCCTATCATTTTCACCGCCGGCGACTTTAGGTTTCTGAATGCAAGCCGCGCATACCTGCCATTTTTGCAGGCCGAGTACTCGGATTTCAAGGGGGCGAATTTGCAGAACGCTAATCTTTTCAAAGCTAATTTTGGCAACGCAAATTTGTGGGAAGTCTACATGCCGGGTACCAATTTGCGATTCGCAAATCTGGCGCACACGAATTTGGTGCGTTCGAATCTGGACCAGGCAAACCTGCGTTACGCAAACCTGCAGCACGCTAATTTCAAGTTTTCCTCTCTTCGCGGCGCTATGCTGGAAAATGCAGCAGCCTTTGCCGCGAACTTCGAACAGGGCAGGCTGCAGGGCGCTACGTTTGCCTTTGCCAATCTTAAGAACGCCAACTTCACGGATGCTCAGATGAGCGGCATAAATTTCTGGGACGCAAGTCTTAAAGGCGCCAAAATGGAAGGTGCAAATCTGGAAGCTGCGAACTTCAAAAGCGCAAATCTGGATGGCGCCCTGCTCCGGAAGGCAAATCTGAGCAAGGCGAACTTACAATATGCTGTATTAAGAGACGCCAACCTCAGCGGCGCCCGCATGCCCGGGGCGCGATTGCTGAGTGCGAACCTCGAAAACGCCAACCTCGAAAATGTCGATCTGCAGGGAGCCAATCTCATCAGCGCCAATCTCACCAGCGCCAACCTTCATAAGGCTTGTCTCAAGCATGCAAAAGTAAGCAACGCCGATTTTTCGCATGCCGACATGACAAATGTGCGCGATATTGAGCAATGCATCAATCTGGTTGACGCGAATTTGAACCACACGGCCGTGACCCCTGAAGTCCATGAAAAGATCAAAAACTTATTGAGTCAGAAAACGCTTTTTATTGTGACGGATTGACCAGGTCTGAATATTATCGCGCCTTCATATCCTCAAGTCCACTGTCCCAGATGTCGAAATTATTGGTTGATGAAATACTGTTAATCGTAGATTGGGTCAGACGCTGGCTTTCACGTGGTAGGTCTGTGTCGCAGGTTAGGCTAGGACAACGGGTATGGCTAAGTTTAACATTGTTCTTACGCTCTCAACAGTCGATGAGGATCGTACGCATGCTGCTTGCTTCCTCGAGATTGCGAAACTGTTGCAATTGGCCTTGCACGACCTCGGGCATACGGTGGTGTTTGAAGATACATTGTGCAAAGATGGCGTCAATATTATTCTGGGGTATCAATTTCTCAACGGCCAACGACTGCCACCCGGCTACGAATACATCATTTACCAGCTTGAGCAATTATCTGAGACCGAGGGCTGGCCCCTGCATATTTTGGAGACCTTAAGGACAGATTGTACGGTCTGGGACTTCAGTCAGCGAAATATCGATTTTCTGGCTGAGCGGGGCATTCACGCGGTGTATAAGCCTTTGGGTTTTCACAGGGATATGTTGAAAATTCATCATGCGCAAAAGAAAAATATTGATGTTTTGTTCTACGGCTCCAAGAACAGACGCCGCATCAAAATTTTCAAGGAATTGCGTGAACGATTCAATCTGAAGGTCCTTTATGGCGTGTATGGCGCCGAAAGAGATGCGTGGATTGCGCGCGCGAAGATCGTTCTCTCGATCTATTATTATGAAGTCAAGGACTTCGATGATGTTCGGATGTCCTACCTTCTCAACAACAAAGTCTTTACCATTGTTGAGGATACGCCGCACAAGAAATACGAAGATTTTGTCCTCTATGTTGAGTATGACGGGATTGTGGACGCGTGCGAGTATTACCTGGAAAATCACATGCTTCGCAAGCAGATAGCGCTGAAGGCCCACAACAAGTTCGCCCAATACCCGGAAACAGAGTTTCTGGCAAGGGCTCTGGCGCACAGTCATCAGAATGTTCTGTAACCAGGTTGGTCTGAACTGCTGTTTCACGTCTCACGATGCGGCTTTGCCACGTTACGAATTAAGGCTCACCTAAATTGAGTGATTGGCTTTTGGCAATTAGCTCTTAGCTAAAAAAATTCAATTAGCCTGCATTATTCGGGTTAGTTAAAATGGTTATCGTGAATCACCTCACAAAGTGAAGTGATATTCGCGACGTAAATTCCAAAAATTTAAAGGCCAAAAGCTAATGGCCAAACGTGTATTTTAGGACTCATTAAACTGAAGATGCGAATGCAATCCGGGACTTCCATCATCATTGTCACCTACAATTCGGCCGCAACCATCTCGGAGTGTCTGCTGAGCGTTGCCGGCACCCTCGGGCCCGATGACGAAGTGGTGGTAATCGATAACAATTCCTGCGACGACACGGTTCAGCTTCTGCAGCAGATTGCCGCGTCTTCGGATGGAAACATCCGCATTCTGCCACAGGAGCAGAATCACGGCTTCTCCCGGGGCTGCAACATCGGCATTGAAGCGACGCGCAAGGAGTTCGTAATCCTGCTGAATCCCGACACAGAGGTTTTCGGCGACTGGATAAGCAGGCTGACAGCGCACTTTTCTTACTTTGAGAAAACGGGCGCTGTCGGACCGCTTTCAAATTATAGTCTGACAACCCAGAGCATAGTCACATATGTGCACAACTATGAAGAATTCGATTGGACCGCGGACCGGCTTTTCGCCGTGCTGCATCAGACATTCAGCAAACGAAGCGTTCCCGTTAAGCTGCTGATAGGGTTTTGCATGGCGTTGCGCCGGGAATTGATAGATAGATGGGGCGGCCTTGACGAAGATATTTTTCTCGGTAACGACGACCTCGAATTGTCGTGGCGTCTGCGTGAGAAAGGCTACCTGCTGCGTGTTGCGCTGGACGTTTTTATCAACCACACCGGGCAGATGAGTTTCGCGACCATCCCCGACGTGAAAGGAAGGAGGCTCATCGACGAGAGCTCGAACGTGCTGTTTCGAAAAATGCAGGCCTACTACGCGCCCGGCAAGATTCCCCATCCCGGGATTTACTTCGGCATCGACTGGTGGCGACCCTCAGCGATTGCGAATCTGCCTGCGGAGCAGGTGTTTGAGACAGAACACGAAGCTTACGACGTTGAGCAGGTGATTGCCACAGTGCGCTCACTCGTCAAGCAACAACGGATCGTGGATGCCACGAGACTTCTTGAAGCATGCTTAAAGATTCATGTCGATAGATATCAACTATGGGTCATTCTGGGTACCATCTATTTCAAGATGAAGAACTTCCCCAAAGCTGAGTTTGCCTTGCGAAATGCCTGGGCGCTACAGTTGAATGCGGGCAGGGTGGAAGAAATGCTCATCAAAACATTGCGAGCCTTAGGAAAAGAAGAAGAGATTGACACTTTACTTGGAGTTACGCAAGAAGCATGAACATACTTCAGCTTTATTCCGGCCAGAGTACTGAGACCGGCGATTTCATTTATCGCATCAAGCGGACAACCGATGGCCTGTCCTTGGTTCCGGGCATCGTCGCTGAATACGCCGATCTGGTGGATGCCAACCCGGAGTTGGTGCAGGATGTCCCGTTACTGATTCTGCATCACTTGTCCGACCCCGACGTCTTGCCGGTTATTTCGGAGAGAAAGCGGCGCGGGCTGCCAACTGTTTACGAACTCGCGGACAATTTTAGGTTCTCGCATGCGCATAAGCCGGAGTTTCGGCGTCTGGGGCCGCCGGCGTACACTGTGATTATCGATGAGTTCATCCGACGGTGCGATGCCATCCAGGTCAATAATGTTACATTGAAAGCGTGCTGTACCGGTTTGAATGACCGCTTTATCATTGTTCCAAATTTTGTGGAAGCATGCTCCGCAAGGCGAACAGAAGGTCACGATGGCAGACTCACCGTCGGCTGGGGTGGTTCGGCCAGGCACGTGGAAGACATGCGCCAGTATGCCTCAGTCCTGATCCGTTGGGTTCAACAGAACCCAAATGTACGTTTCGGGGTCATGGGGGCAAAATCTATTCAACGCCTGTTTGCAGAGCTGCCGTCAGAGCAAGTGTTTTTTCGCGATCCGGGAAGTCTCGAGGCGTATTTTTCATTTTTGGCTGAGCTGGATATTGGATTGGCGCCGTTAACCCCTAGCGAGTTTAACACGTGCCGATCGGATGTGAAATATCTTGAGTATGCATGCATGGGGGTGGCGCCGGTCTGCAGCCGGTACGGGCCGTACGCCGAGTTGGGCCGGCCGGACGAAACGATTGTTCATTTCAGCGATTCCGACGAACTCATTGCCAGGTTAGAAGCTTTGCGTCTGGATCCGGCTTTGAGAAAAAGGGTCGCCATTGGCGCCCATGATTGGGTGCGGAGCAACCGCGTCAGCGAGGTGCGACATTGGCAGGGCATTGTGGCGGCCTACGAGGCTCTGTCGCCCGGAATCTTTCAGCAAGGTAGCAGCGCTTGTTTGCCCGTGACGCGAGCCTCAAGTCCGGAAGTTTCGAACCTGATAAAGCAAGCGGTGAGTGCGGCGCGGGCCGACCAGGCTTTGTCCGGCATCCGTGCGTTGATCGGCAGTAATTTTCAGAATTATCACATTCATTTTTTTTATGGCTGGGCGCTGTGGCGCAGCGGCAAGCAGGAACAAGCTTTTGCTTCCATCCGGAAAGCGCTTGAGATCCGCCCGGATTCGATTCATTCGCTGGAGTTTGCCGCCCGACTGTACATCTTGAACGGCGATTTTGAGGCGGCCGGAAAGATGATCGCATCTGCTTTGCAGGCGGAGCCGGAACTGCCCACGTTACTTGCCGTAGAAGCCCAGATTTTGCAATTAAAGGGGCAGCATATGAATGCCATCTATGTGCTCGAAAAGTGTATTCGGAAGGCGCCCCAATTTGTCGACGCGCTAATGGCCTACGTCCAGTCTGCAATTCTTCTTAAGAAGTCTGCCTTGGCCGAGGGCAAACTGCAAACGCTCGCGGCGCTCATTCCGGACTCTGCTGAAGTGCACTTTTATTCTGCTGTCATTGCGCATGCAGGAGGCCGGTTTGACCAATGCGAGAACTGCCT
>SMXE01000030.1 GCA_004357015.1 Caldithrix sp. | reverse complement strand
ACCCCGCGGTACCAAGCAAACGACAGCACAATCTCGATTTATCAACCACATAGCGAGGTGAGGCAGTATGGAACATACTTGTAAACCTCAATGATCTGATCCAAGCGTTGGTGCTGCTGCAGCAAGTTGAATGAGGCGGGTTTGGTAGCCTCTTTCTTGAGGGTCAGGTGCATACTTTCGTGACGGCCGTTCTGTTCGGGATGGCCTGGCTTGATGCGTTGGATCTGGATGCCGAGACGCAACCACCAGACCGAGAGTTTACTCAGGCCGAACAGGGCGTTGCCGGAGGCAAAGGGCACACCGTTATCGGTACGGATCGCTACTGGCAAGCCGAAGTCCTTGAAAGCGCGTTCAAAAACGGAAAAGGCGAAGTCGGTGCGCGTGGACGTCAGGCCTTCGCAGGTCAGCAGATAGCGCGACCGATAGTCGGTGATAGTCAGCGGGTAACAGTACTGTTTGTTGCCGAGCATAAACTCGCCCTTGTAATCGGCGCACCAGAGGCCATTGGGGTCGTGGGCGGCAACGAGCACAGTGCCTTCGGCCTTATAACGTCTGCGTTTCCTGCGCTTCACCAGGCCATTGCGATCGAGCACGGCGTGTATGGTGCTGATCGCGGGCGGCTTGATCATGGGATAGGCCCGGACCAGCTTGTCGCGGATCTTAGGTGCGCCCCAGGACGGGTGTTTGCGCTTGATCCCTAAGATCGTGCGTTCGACCTGGAAGGGCAGCTTGTTGGACTGACGATAGGGCCGCCGGCTACAATCGTTCAAGGCGTCCAGACCGCAATCTTTGTAACGGTTAAATAACTTGTAGCCGGTGACCCGAGAAATGCCGAACTCGCGGCACAGAGGAGCCATCTTCTCACCCTCGAGCAGGCGAGCAATAAATCTGAGACGTTCATCCATCGGTTTACACTCTTTCCAAGGCATCTGGGTTCTCCCCAAATGCGTCAATGTGTAAACCATGTGTCCGGAATAATCTGTAAGCTATGTCTCGCTAAGCACACATTAGTACGTGTCACATGCACCTGCAGTTGCTAATGAGTCAGTCACTTTTTTGTCGGCTAGACACCAGCTTGGCCAAAAACTTCGCAAACGGCTTGATATCATTATGGACGCTAGCAAATTCCAGAGAAGACATATATTCGTCTCTTTCTTCAACCGGGATCACTGTCCAAGGAAATCCACCGCTGGCTAACATCGTGTTCATTAAAAATCTACCCATACGCCCATTACCATCCATATACGGGTGGACATAAACGAAGACCCAATGTCCCAACACTACCCTCACCGAGGGCTCTTGTTCGTTTTGTAACAATTCAAAAAATGCGGGCATAGCATCTCTCACAGCTTCGCTACTAGGTGGAACGTGCATTGACTTTCGAATAAATACCCGATCATTCCGGTAGCCGGCCAAATCAGCAGGTCCGAGAATCCCAACTGTGACGCTAGGAGCAAACATTTCCCTATACCAAGTGCTGTGATCCTTATCCACAGTATTGCCTGGATTTGATCCTTTCAGGATTTTATCAACGCTTGTAATTACAGCTTTCGAGGCTTGCCAGTATCCGCGTGCTGCCAAAGTGTCACGACTTTCCATATCCTCGGAATTACTATCTGGGTTCCATTGCCCACTTCGAACTCGCTCTATGAGTTCTGGGCTCACGCGATAGCCCTCGATGGACAGTGAATGATAAGCATCTGTGACGTAAATGTCCTCGACACTTTTCAAATACTCTTCCTTTTTGTCCGGAATTCCAGGGGACTCCGGAAATATTTCCATGACTTGATCGCGCATCTCTTGCCACATGAGTTGAATTCGACCGACATATGTAGATATATCGCGGCCGGTGAGAAATACCGGGGCTGTATGTTCAAAAGGATCACTTTCCCGGACGTCATAACCGGCTGTGCGCATGGTCTCTACAATATCTTCAGCAATACGATCTCTACCAATGTTCCGAAATGCCCCCGCTAGTCGACCTGCAATAATGCTGTGCCCGCCTTCGAGCAAACGCTCAAGCACTTCAGAAGCATCACGTATTTTAGAAAGCGCAGCTCGAACATCAGTTGAAGCATTGATGAAATATCTTGGTGAAGACTCAATAAGTGCGGACGATAGTGAAAAGACTTTCAATCCTTCCTTGACCTCAATGTCCTTGCCTTTTGGAACTGTAGCGCGAACATCCACAAGAGAGGTCTCATGTGGTAGCGCCGTAGTGTTATTCTGAGCTGCTGATGAGCGGACTAACAGTTGTTTCGGGACAGTCCAGTTTTCTACATGAATTGAAATTGACTGCTCGGGAGACAAGCACCAGTCATTTCTGAAACGATATTTGAGATACGACGCACAAAAGCCCCAATAGGAGGCATACCAAGTGGTGCTCTCACCGGTTGTTTCATCAGGTCGAGAGGGTACGTACCAACCTTTAATCACTTCCTGCAGAAACCCATTTTTTATTAGGCGCTCTCGATGAGTTCGAGTTAGATTCGCAGAGCGAATTGCAATCGCACCACTCTTTTGGAGTTTATGGAGGATCTCAAGTGACTCAGCTAATTTTTCTGCAGGTTTGGCCATTTGATATTCTCAGCAAAATTTCATCTATATAAACGAATGGAATTAAGTTTATTAAGTCGTATTATATTTAGTTTATTAGGTTGTATCAATGATAGTTTATCAAGCTGTGCTAACTTTAGTTTAATTTGTTGTGATTAATTTAGTATATTCTGTTGAGGTTAGGAGCTAACTTAGTTGAATTTGAATTCATGTAGTTCTCGAAGATGAAGGCTGCGATTGGATAATTACCATCGAAATTTAGATAACAAATGCTAAATAAATAAGTTCTTGCTCTGGGCGGAAAATCTGGAAACTAAGTATTAGTCAGTAGGTCCTGCCAAGGATATTCGTCAGAAATCTAACTATTAATAAGGCGGTCCAGCCTTCCAAACGAACCTTATCTATTTGAGAGAAAATGAGAATTCTCAGGCTCCCCGCTCCCGCACCCCGAACTAGTAGGGGAATAATACGGTTAGAACCTCTTAGAATCGCCGCTACACTTACGTTCCATCTGGGTTAGAGGTAGATTCGGGACTAATTTCCGTTGTGTGGTTCGAATTTCTCCACGCCTAAGGGGAAAGCCGATATCCCGAATTCTTTAGCAATTTCTTAATTAATGAGTGACCCAAATATTCCTTTGACAGCAGCGTTTAGAGTTACGCCTTCAACACGTCGAGTGGAACAGGCCACCGACTGCTTGCTCGCGCTGCACCAGGTCGTTGTAAATCTCAACCGCCTCATTGGTTTCCACCACATGCACTGCAATGCCGTGGCTTTCAAGCAGATCAAGCGTCTCCTGGCAGGTCAGCAACCTCCGTAGCATACCCCGGCTCAGCACGATGGTCTGACAGCTGTTTTCCAGCAACTCCTGAACATCGGCCGGCTGGATTCCCGGCACATGATGGGTATCGGTCTCACGCCAGTCCCATGCCCGGCCACCCCCCGGCCATAGCTTGAAGTCCTTGCCGTCACCGACGCTGTCGACCACCATGCGGCCCCAGGATATGTTGGTTATCAGGGGTGACTGGGTCAGGCCCATTTGCATATCCTCAAGCTTTATAGCCTTAGCCCGTATATTTCATGAAGGCTTTTTAGCATAGCACTGTCAACAACTCCCGCTGTCCGGCTCATCCCTTAACGTTCACCACCTGCCTGAGTGTGTGCACGATTTCAACCAGGTCGGATTGATTGGCCATCACCTCGTCAAGATCTTTGTAGGCCGATGGAATTTCGTCCACAACGCCACTATCCTTGCGGCACTCGATGCCCATCGTTTGCTCGGCCAAGTGCTCGGCAGTAAATGTCCGCCTAGCCTGGGTGCGGCTCATACACCTGCCCGCCCCGTGCGCACATGAATGCAGTGCGTCCCGGTTGCCCTTGCCGCGCACAATATAAGATTGACGGCCCATGCTGCCGGGGATGATGCCGAGGTCACCTTTCTGCGCCCTGACAGCACCTTTGCGGGTGATCCAAACATCTGCCCCGAAATGGCGTTCCCTGGTGACGTAGTTGTGGTGACACTCCACTGCCATTTCCGTGGCGATGACTGGTTTGATGCTGGATTGAATGGCAGTCAACACCTGCTGCATCATGAAAGCCCGGTTCGTTGCGGCGTAATCCTGCGCCCAGTTTACCGCGGCCACGTAATCATCAAAATGGTGTGAACCCTCTTCCAGATAGGCCAGGTCTTTGTCGGGCAGGGCAATACAATTCCTCTCCATGTCTTTTTTAGCAAGTTGAATGAAGTATCGGCCGATACGATTACCAACACCGCGCGAACCTGAGTGCAACATCACCCACACACTGCCGCCTTCGTCCAGGCAAACTTCGATGAAGTGGTTGCCGGTTCCCAGGGAGCCCAGGTGCCGGTGGGTGTTGACGTGGCCTTGCATAAGATTTGGATGGCGCTCGACGATGTCCGGATGCACAACCTGGATCCCATGTTTGGCCCACCAGTCCAGCTGGCCTTTTGGTGTGCGACGCCACGCGCCCCGGTCACGCCCGCCACCGTGGTCAGTGCGGCCATGAGGCACCCTGGATTCAATGTCCGAGCGAAGACGGAACAGATTGTCCGGTAAATCCTCGGCTTTGAGGTCGAGCCGATACGCCATCATTCCGCAGCCGATATCCACACCCACGGCTGCGGGTATGATGGCTCCCCTGGTTGGAACCACCGAGCCAATGGCTGCACCGATGCCACAATGCACATCCGGCATGGCCGCAACATGGTGATGAATAAACGGCAGCTGCGCCAGATTCTGCAGCTGTTTGCGCGCCATTGGGTCCAGATCGTCGGTGTAAACCTTGACCGGAACCACGCCTTGTATGACTTGCCTGACTGGCATGTTGTCCTCTGCAACCTGGAAAACAGCTACCGCGCACGGCCCATTGCCATTATGGCATTTGCACGCGCTTGAAAAAGATGCAAGTTTTTATCCTGACCGCAAGTATTGAAAACATTCGTAATACACTACACGCACCACATCAAGACTATAAGTAGTGTTCAAGCAAATCATTCTGGGGATTGCTGCGCGATTCCGCTCGGTTATGACGGGTGAAAGACGGTCGAGGTACGGACACTAATGTACAAGGAATCGGCTTCCCACTCTGAACAGGCTGAGTGCGTGGCGAGCCTCGTCCTGAAGACTGAAGAGGTCTGCGCACGCTTTGGCTACTCCGACCAAGATGCGCGATCTGTTGTACTCAACAATGTGCGATCCATTGCCTACTCTACACAGATGGTCCTCAACCTTCTGGACAATTGGTGCATTGGCGACGGCGCTGTTCGGGCCGCAATTCCGCAGCTACTTGGACTGTCCAATGTTAGCGACCACTCCGTTAAGGTCGCGGGAGATTCACTACATAAGACCGCCAAGCTCTCCCTCGTCATCTTAGGCCAGTTTCAAATCGAGAGCTGTCTAAGGAACCTGGCGCGAGAACTTAACATTAAAATGCCAAACCGAGGCTTCTATCCCCTGTCTAAATCACTCGTCTCGTTTTTGGGCTTGCCTGGTGCTCTTGTTGATGAACTCAACGTTGCCGCTTTCATTCGAAACAGTCTTCATGGCAACGGTATCCACTCTGGTTACAAGGGTCGCGACACTGTTACGACATTGGACAATGTCACCTTCGAGTTTCTACATCAACAACCGGTTTCGTGTGCAACTGTAGAACATATTGCCCACGCTCTAGAGTCGAGTGTCAATATCCTTGCCACGATCTTTGACACACGACAAGTCAGTGTCCTAAAAGATCCAGTGATAGACCAGTACGTGCTGAGATTACAACCAAATCGCAATAGCTGACAACGTTGCCAGTGCTCAACCGTCTAACCACTCGCCACACCTAAGACAGCCCGAGCAGGATGTCTGAGAAAGCCGCCCAATCCACTAACCGCAACCAGATTTTTCTCGCCGAAAGCGACCATTCATCACATGGCCACCATTGGGCTGAAAGTCGCATCTACTAACTCTTAGTTCGTCGGCCTGTGGGTCCGTTGAATAGTTATGGATCAAAATCATTTTTTAAGGTTGAATTTTTCCTATTCCTGACACAAACGCGTCTAAAATACATGCATAATCGATCGATGATATTCGTTTCGTCGCATAATAGTATTTTGCAACAAATTGGTGATCTTTATTGATTCATGAACTTGCAAATTTCTAGTGAAGTTAAGACTGAATATCTGTGGATAACTTGACCGAATTTTCTTTTGACATGGAAGGTTAACAGGAGTAATTTTATTATCCCGTTGGAGAAAACCCACCGACCGCAAGGTAGGAGGGTGGAAGAAAACGGCAGCGCCCAGTTGGTTACAGGGCGTGTCACTCGGACCGGGTTCTGCCAAAAGAAGCGGTCGTACCATAAGGGTGACTCGAGAGGGCGACGACGGACCCTTGAGATAGACGCGAAAGCGTCAATAAAGAAAGGCGGGAGAAAGACTCGCGACTGGCAACCGAAGGGCAGAACGAATGCGGAGCCAGGCGAAGTTAGGAAAGGCCTAGGAGGATCTGCAGTCCACCATAAGCGGAGTTCTGATACTTTCACGACGGGGGAGGCGCAAGCCTCCCCCGTTTTATTTGGGCTCAGAAAAAGACGGCCGCGGTCGTTCCCTCCTTAGCATCGTCCAACTGCGCTGTGGGAGTCGTCGCGCCGAAGTAGGACACCAACGTCAATAATCCTGGCTGTCCATGCTGGCGTGCTCTGCCAAAAGAACAAAGCCCCGTTCCCCTTATCGTTTGTGCTCATAAAGCCGGCATGAAGGCGCCTGGAAATGAAATACTGTTCATAAAGATAGATTATGAGCTGATCATTTTTTAACCAATCCAGGGACCAGCGCAGAACACTTAATACGTGGCACTTTCGCCCACAGGATTATCCACAGATTTTGTGGATAACTTTTTTTTAAACACTCACCACCGACAGAGTTTGATCAACATGAGTGGTTACATTTGGCTGCTAGCGATCATTCATCACACAGTGAATATTTCGCTGAACTACAAGCCTGCTAACTCTTAGTTAGTCGGTCCTTCTGGCGCCTCGTAAACTATCTTTCTGAAGTTAATCAGGATTTCCACACTCATACATTCGTGCGAGGCGAACTAGTAGGGATTTAGTACTGCCAGGCACAGAATTAGGTTGTAAAACAACTAAAGAAAGACAGTTTTCCTAAGGTCCGCTTCTCTAATCGGGCCTCAATGTCAAGCTCCCCTGGTTTATAGCATGCTATTGGTCGCGCCTTGGCGTGGGT
>SMXE01000029.1 GCA_004357015.1 Caldithrix sp. | reverse complement strand
CGACACGCGATCCATACCCCGCGCGCTGGCAGACAAACCGCGGAAAATATTGCCGCCACCGATGACGATGCCGATCTGCACGCCGAGGGCAGAGATTTCTTTAACCTCCAGAGCAAGTTCTTCAACTGTCTTGGGATCGATGCCCAAACCCTGTCGCCCCATCAACGCTTCGCCGCTGAGTTTGAGCAGTACCCGTTTATACCGCGCTTGTGGCATAGCACTAGGAACCGAGTTGAAAACGAGCGAACCGTCTCACATTGATATTCTCACCGGTTCTGGTGATCACTTCCGTCAGTAAATCTTTCACGATCTTGTTGGGATCTTTGATGAAGCCCTGCTCCAATAAAACCGTTTCCTTAAAGTACTTGTCCAGCTTGCCCTGAACGTACCGGTCGATAATGTTGTCGGGTTTGCCTTCGTTCTTTGCCTGAGTGGTGTAGATCTCGCGTTCTTTCTCCACCTCCTCTTCAGGAAACTCTTCGCGCGATACGACGCGGGCATTCGTCGCTGCGATCTGCATCGCGATGTCTTTCACAAAATTCCGGAAATCGTCGGTCTTGGCAACAAAATCCGTTTCGCAGTTCACTTCAACAAGCACGCCCAGCCGACTGCCCGGGTGAATATACGCTTCCACCAAGCCTTCTTTGGCCTGGCGGCCTGCTTTTTTTTCTGCGGTTGCAGCACCTTTCTTACGCAGTAATTCAACTGCTTTATCCAAATTGCCGTCTGTCTCCATCAGGGCACTCTTGCACTCCATGATGCCGACCCCGGTTTTCTCTCGCAAACTCTTGACTAGCCCTGCAGATACAGACATTCCTGTTTTGCCTCCAAACTAAAAAGTCGCTACTTACTCAGTGCTTTGTTCACTTTCAACTTCTTTGATTTTTTCGGCGAGCGCTTCAACCTCTGCGGCGTCTTCACTCACGATAACCTCGTCGCGCACCTCGTCACGCTGTTCTATAACTTCTTCCTCGGTCACCTCGCCCTCGGCAGCTGCTTGTGCCGCGCTCATACCCTCCAGAACTGCATCGGCCATCACACGGCAAATCAGGGCGATGGACTTAAACGCGTCGTCGTTCGCGGGAATCGGAAAATCGATGATATCGGGGTCACAATTTGTATCCACCATCGCGAACAGAGGAATGTTGAGTTTGCGCGCCTCGGCAACTGCGATACTCTCCTTTTTCGGATCTACCACAAACATGGCGCCGGGCAGTCTGGTCATATCCCGGATGCCGCCAAGGACAGCGTCCAGTTTTTCACGCTCGCGCTCATGCTTCAAAATTTCTTTTTTAGTAATCTTGTCATAGGTGCCATCGGTCGCCATTTTTTCAATGTGTTTCAAACGGCGGATACTTTTCTTGATCGTGGCAAAATTGGTGAGCGTGCCGCCCAACCAGCGCTCCTTAACAAAAAACGCGTTGCAACGCTCGGCCTCATTTTTGACAATCTCTTTGGCTTGCTTTTTTGTTCCGACGAAGAGAATCCGGTCGCCGGCTCGCGTAGTGTTAACGATTTCCCGGTAGGCTGTTTGCAGGGAGTCAAGCGTCTTCTTGAGATCGATTACGTAAATCCCATTTCGCTCCATGAAGATGAATTTCTTCATCTTGGGGTTCCATCTGCGGGTCAGGTGTCCGAAATGGGCGCCTGCAATCAAGAGATCTTGTAAAGATGCGTTCATTCAAACCTCCAAATCTGGGTTCGTTCCTCCACTGGCCAATACAACTGATCCGGCAAAGGCCGGACACCCAAATATCAAGCCAGTGTGCATATTTGAAAAATATGTTTATCGCTTAGAAAATTGAAATCTCTTGCGGGCGCCGGGTTGGCCGTACTTTTTCCGTTCTATCATTCTCGGGTCGCGGGTAAGCAAGCCCGCGGTTTTCAACGGAGGACGGTATTCCTCGTCCACTTTTATGAGCGCTCGGGCAATACCCAAACGAACGGCGCCTGCCTGTCCCGAAAGGCCGCCACCTCGAACATTGGCATAGATATCGTACTTGCCAAGGGTTTCGGTCAAGTTCAAGGGCTGCTCGATGATCATCTGCAAAATCTCGCGCTTGAAAAACTCCAAAAGCGGCTTCTTGTTGACAGTAAACTTGCCATCACCCGGAACGAGACGCACTCTGGCAACAGCTTCTTTTCTTCTTCCGATGGCGCTAAATACCTGGTTCTTCATTAAATCCTCTTACTTAATCAATTTAAGTTCAATTTTTTCGGGTTTCTGTGCTTCATGGGGATGTGCTTCGCCTGCGTAGACGCGCAGCTTCTTGACCATCTTCTTGCCCAACTTATTGTGGGGCATCATACCCCAAATCGCTTTCTTTAAAATCTGCTCCGGCGCCTTCTGCATGAGTTGCTCGAACGAGTCAGAACGCAAACCGCCGGGATAACCAGTGTGACGATAGTATCGCTTTGTCGATGCTTTCTTGCCAGTGACGCGGATCTTGTCAGCGTTAATAATTACAACATGATCACCCACGTCCATGTGGGGAGAAAAAATCGGCTTGTGTTTCCCCCGCAGAATCGTAGCCACCTGGCTGGCAAGTCTGCCCAGCACCTGTCCGTTGGCGTCCACCAACAGCCATTTTTGTTCAACTTCCTCGGGGTTGGCGATGTATGTCTTCAAAGCTTACTCTCCTTAAACTTCATTCTCAAAAATGCAATTCGGCAAGATAGCAAAACAGGCATTAAGAGTCAAGATTTTTCTAGCTCGTCTTCGAACAAGTACCCGAGCAGCTTGTAAATGAGTTTCGCTGCCAGGAAATCAGAGGCAGGCAGGTCGGTTTTCGGCGAAAGCTCGACAACATCAAATCCGACCACAGTGTGCGAGTTGATCACCTGTCTGAGAAACTCCAGTGTCTCATACCAGAGGAATCCGCCCGGCTCCGGTGCGCCGACAGAAGGCATGATGGACGGGTCCAGAAAATCGAGATCGATGGTGATGTAAACCGGACCTGCCAGCGCACCGACGACTTCCTCTACCCATTCCGTGTTTCTCCGCATCTCGTGTGCGTAAATCAATCTCGACGGAGGGTTGAGCACCGCTCTTTCACCGGCCACGCCGCTGCGAACACCAACCCCGACATAGGGACATATCTCACTCACCCGCGCCATCACACAGGCATGATTGAATTTTGAACCCTGGTAAATATCCCGCAAGTCGCTATGCGCGTCCAACTGCAGAACCCGCACGTCGGGAAAATATTTTGAGTATGCCCGAATCAATCCCACAGAGACCGTATGCTCGCCACCAAGCCCCACTACAAACTTCCCGCGCTCAAGCAGCACTTCGCACGCAGCCGAAATCTGCGCAATTGCTTCCTCCGGGTCAGAGGAGAATCCCTCGGGCGGTCTCGCCGTAGCAATGCCGATTTGGCACGGCTCCTCATTTAACTCTTCGTCGTAGAGCTCGACCTGAGTTGAGGCCTCGATAATTGCTGCAGGACCACGCCCCGTTCCCTTTCCGTAAGTAGTAGTAGCTTCGAAAGGCAGTGGCAAAATGACCGCCCTTGCATCCTCAAGGTCCGCCTGTTCAGGCGGCAAGTCCAAAAAACGAGCCATTTCAGATTAGGACAGCGGCGGCAATCACTGTGCTCCACAGACCGTTCTTGTCGCCGATAGCCGACTGCGTGACGTTTCTGGTCCGCACGATTTGCCCGCTGATTCGCCACAGTTCTTTCTTCTCATCCCAGGAAAAATCCGGATCAAAATCGACGCCGAGAATTGTGCCCAGCATCGTTGCCGCCAGATCCTCAGCGTAATCGCCCGCGACACCCTCACGTTCACCGAAACTGTGGTGCTCGGAAAGATAGCCGTAGCGGCTCGTGTCTTTTGGAATGGCCACGCCAACGGACGCCGCCATCAAACGATGCGGCTCATTGGATTCAGCCTGACTGATGACTGAGTAAACGATCTGGCCAGGTTTCAATTGCTTGAGGCCTACACGTCTGGAAACTATTTTGCAGTTTGGTGGGAAGATACTCGAGACCTTTACCAGGTTGAATTCAGCAATGGCGGCGTTGCGCAAGGCAAGCTCAAAGCTCGTCAGTTTCTCCCGGTGCTTGCCGACGCCTTTGGTAAAAAACATCTGCCGCGGTACAAATGTCATCGATTCACGACTGCTCCGGCTACTCTGTCTCGGCCGGCCACCAACGGCCTTTGCTGTAAAGCCCCACGACTCTGCCGGTCAGATTCCAGCCGTCAAAGGGCGTGTTTTTTGATTTGGACTTCAGAGCAGATTTATCGACGGTCCACGCAACATCCGGGTCAAATATGGTCACCGATGCCGCGGCGCCCTTTCTCAGCACGCCTCGTTGCAACCGCAGAATACTTGCCGGGTTTGAGGTCATTTTTGCGATGGCCTGCGGCAATGTTAGAATCCCCGGATGAACCAGTTGCTTCATGACCAGCCCGAGCGCGGTTTCGAGCCCCAGAATCCCGAACGGCGCTGCATCGAATTCCACCTCTTTTTCCTCGATTGAATGCGGTGCGTGGTCAGTTGCTATAACATCGATGGTGCCGTCTTTCAAACCTTCCAACATTGCCGCCACATCCGCTTGAGTTCGCAGCGGAGGATGCATCTTGAAATTACTGTCGAACGAGCTTACGACTTCGTCATTCAGGGTAAAATGGTGCGGCGTGACTTCGCATGTCACATGGATGCCTCTTTTCTTTGCCTGCCTCACCAACTCCACCGCGTTTGCGGTAGAAATATGTGCGATATGCAGCTTCGCGCCGGTGAAGGCTGCGACCTCAATATCTCTCGCCACCGTCACATCTTCGGAAATGCCCGGAATGCCCGGAAGGCCCAATCGCGTTGAGACCGCGCTTTCATTCATTGCGCCACCGCGCGAAAGCGTTTTGTCCTCGCAATGCTCGATGATCGGCACATCGAACATGCGGACATACTCCATGGCCCGACGCAGAATACCCGCAGTGGCCACCGGGTCGCCATCATCCGAAAACGCAACCGCACCTGCTTCGACCAGGCTGCCCATTTCGGTGAGTTCCTCGCCCGCCCGCCCTCGCGTGACTGCCGCGATGGGGTAAACATCCACCAGCAGGTCCTGAGCGCGTTCTTTGAGAAAACCAACAATCTCGGCCGTATCTGTCGCCGGATCAGTGTTTGGCATGGGGCACACGGCCGTAAATCCGCCAGCCATTGCAGCCAGGGCGCCCGACTCTACGGTTTCTTCATCCTCCCGGCCGGGCTGCCGCAGGTGCACGTGCATATCGATGAGACCCGGACACAAAACTTTGCCGTTGACCTCGACGACCTTGCCGTCAAATCCGGTGGCATCAATCTTACCGATTTCTTCGAATTTTCCACCCTCGACAACGACGTCAGATTTGGTTTGCGAGCCCTTTTCCGGGTCCACCACAAGGGCATTCCTAAACAGAATCTTGTCGACTTTTTGACAAGCTGCGTTTTGCGCGATCGTTTTCAACTCTCTCCCCCTTTTGCGCTGCCGTCTTCGCTCTCTCCGCTCAAAAGATAAAGTACCGCCATCCGCACAGCGACGCCATTTGTGACCTGGTTCAGAATGAGTGAACATTCACTGTCCGCCAGCTCGCTTTCAATTTCCACACCGCGATTGATCGGGCCTGGATGCAAAATCGTGATATCCTTTCGGGCCTGATCCAGCCGTTTCCGCGTCACACCGAAAAGTGCGTGGTACTCACGAATGGATGGAAACAGCCCCTTGTGCTGCCGCTCAAGTTGAATTCTCAGAACGTTGAGCACGTCGGCCCACTCGATGCACTCGTCGATGTCAAAAAAAATCTCGGTACCCCAGTGTGCCGCCTCGTACGGCATAAAAGTGGCAGGCCCGCACAGCGCAACCTCCGCGCCCATGGCCTGCAAGCCGTAAATGTTAGACCGCGCCACGCGGCTATGGGCAATATCGCCCACTATGGCAACCTTGAGTCCTTTGAGATTATCAAACTTGTCCCGGAGCGTCATGAGATCCAGCAGCCCCTGAGTCGGATGCTCGTGCGCGCCGTCTCCGGCATTGATGATAGCGGCGTCCACGCAGCGGGTCAAAAAATGTGGCGCGCCGGCGGCGCCATGCCGGATCACCACCAGGTCGATCTTCATCGCCTCGATGTTGCGGGCGGTGTCGCGCAGCGTTTCGCCCTTTTTAACCGACGAGGTCGAAGCAGAGAAATTCACCGAATCCGCTGACAGTCTTTTTTCGGCCAGTTCAAACGAAATTCGCGTTCTGGTGGAGTCTTCAAAAAAAAGATTGACAATTGTTTTGCCGCGCAGCGTTGGTACTTTGGGAATGGGACGGGAGAGGACTTCTTTGAATGATTCGGCTGTATCCAGAATGTGGGTGATCTCTTTTTTGGTAAAACCCTCCAGGCCTAACAGATGTTTCCTGTTGAATTCCAATTAGTCAACCTTCCCGGATTTTATGAGAAACACGCCATCCACATCGTCCACTTCTTTGAATTGCACCCTCACCTCTTCTCCCGGCGATGTCGGAATGTTCTTGCCAACGTAATCGGCGTGAATCGGCAACTCGCGGTGGCCGCGGTCCACCAGAACAGCGAGTTGAATTTCCGTGGGCCGCCCGAAATCGATGACTTCATCCAGCGCGGCCCGGACCGTGCGGCCGGTATAAAGCACATCATCCACAATCACCACGGTTTTGCCGTCGATATCGAAGTCGATTTCTGTGGTTCGTACCACCGGCTGCTTGATTTTCTTGAAAACGTCGTCGCGATACATGGTCACATCCAGCACGCCAAGCGGAAGGAGCTTGCCTTCAATCTGCTCGATCTTGCCATTCAGGCGTTGGGCCAGCGGCACGCCGCGCGTTCTGACGCCCAAAAGCACCAAGTCTTCCACACCGCGGTTGCGCTCCACAATCTCGTGCGCTAACCGGGTGACGGTACGGTTGAGCCCGGCGGGATCCATGATTTCTACTGTATTCTTTTTGGACATTTAGCTTGAATCGGCCCACAAAAAAGCCTCCATCGCAACCCGCGAGAAGGCACTTCTTTGATATGTCAACGAACCCTTTCCCATCTCGCCGGACAGGTTTAAAGGGAAAATTTCTATGTGCGCATCTTACTCATTATTTGGTTTATTGTCAAGAGAAAACTCGGCATCAGCGAGGAGCAAAATTCGGACACGATGGGGCAGCGATTCACGCGAAAAAAGGCCCATGAAAAAGGGAGTCTTTCAACTCCCTTCGCTCAACTCTTACGTTGCTCAAGCATGCTAATCCAGAATAAAATCCTCCGGATTCTGCGGACGGCCGTTGAGCCAGACTTCGTAGTGCAAGTGAGGACCCGTGGCGCGGCCGGTATCGCCCGAGAGTCCGATGGATTGCCAACGCTCAACCCTTTGTCCGGGCTTGACGCTAATTTTCGAAAGATGACCGTACAGGGTTTTGTAACCGTAGCCGTGGTTAATTATGACGACCCTGCCGTACCCTTTATTCAGCCGGTAGCGTTTCCGCGTGAACTCTACAGTTCCAGCGGCTGCCGCGTAGATTTTTGTGCCGTAGCGGGCAGAAAGATCGATACCGTTGTGGTGTTTAACCCGTTCCACAAACGGATCGTTTCTAATGCCAAACTTGTCAGTTACGCGCGCGCCGAGCACGGGCTTGATAGAAGGGATGTGTTTTATTTGCTTGCGTGTCTGCAAGAACTTGTCTTCGATGACTTCCTGAACTGCTGATGCCCGGTTCAGTCTCGCTTCCAACACATCCAGATAGGAAGACATTTGATCCGGACGGTAGTCGTAGTCCACGGGCATGGACGCCATGACCAGATCCCTCCTGCTCAGGAGATTCTG
>SMXE01000028.1 GCA_004357015.1 Caldithrix sp. | reverse complement strand
TGAGGGGAGCTGCTTCTAGTACGAGAGGACCGAAGTGGACGGACCCCTGGTGTACCAGTTGTCTCTCCAGAGGCACTGCTGGGTAGCTATGTCCGGAAGGGATAAGCGCTGAAAGCATCTAAGTGCGAAGCCCACCCCAAGATTAGATTTCCCTTCAGGTTTCGACCTGACTAAAGGCTCCTTGAAGATGACAAGGTTGATAGGCCACAGGTGTAAGTGCAGCAATGTACTCAGCCGAGTGGTACTAATAAGCCGTGAGGCTTAACCAATAATTTTTGGTTAACAGCAGGTAATTTAGTGCTTTATTGAAATAGATTCTTAAGATTGTCAAAACAATTCCGGTGGCAATAGCGAAGGGGAAACACCTCTTCCCATACCGAACAGAGAAGTTAAGCCCTTCAGCGCCGATGGTACTGCCTTGGAGACGGGGTGGAAGAGTAGGACGTCGCCGGGAATTATTTCATAAAAAGGGAAAAGGTTTCTTTTCCCTTTTCTTATTTGTAAGCATATCTGCATACATGTATGATGGCTCGCGGGCATTGGGATTTTTAGCTTCTCACATTGGTTAAAGAAGCAAAGAACCATAGCTCCAAAGTTGTTATTCACCCCAAATCCACTAAATACATCCCACAATCGGTTGATGGAAAGAGAAGGTATGCCTGAGAACAAAGGCGTCTCTCAATTTATAGTCAAGTTTGCCAATCCCATAATTGTCGTAGCGGTTCTCCTGACGGCCGTGGGCGGCTACTACGCGTCCAAGCTCTCACTGGAAAGCAATCTCGCAGAACTTCTCCCTGAAAGTTTCGAAAGTGTCCAGGCCCTGAACCGCATCAAGAAGGAGGTCGGAGGAGTAGGCAACCTTCGTATTGTAATGGAATCGCAGGATTATGAGGCGTTGAAGCGTTGTGCCGACTATCTTGTCAGCGAGCTACAATCTCAAGCGTATGTCAATTATGTTGACTACAAGAATGATATAGAATTTTATAACAAGAATGCTTTGCTCCTGCTCAATATGGACGAATTAGATTCTCTCCAAATCGCTGTTGAGGAAAAGGTCGCTGCGGAAAAGCAGAAACTAAACCCGTTATTCGTTGACGATCTTTTTGGGGATGAGGAAGAGGATGAAGCCGACGATTCGTTGCTGAAGTGGGAGAAAAAATATCGCGACAAGCTGCCTTCTGAATACTACACGAATGCAGATAGTACCGTCCTCGTTATCAAAATTTTCCCCTCTCAAACCAACACGAACCTGAGTTTTGTGCAAAAAATGGTCGATGAGGTTATGGACCTCGTCGAACAAGCAAATCTTGCCCGATTTGCCCCGGATATCAAAGTTTACTATGGCGGAAATTTCAAGAATCGACTTGATGAATACCAGGTCGTCAAGAAGGATATTTTTGGAACAGCTCTTTATGGGCTGACTGGGGTAATCTTGATCATCATACTATATTTCCGGAGGTTGACTGGTGCGCTTTTGATCGTCTTTACACTTGCTTGCTCGTTGGCCTGGACTTTTGGACTGACCTACCTGGTGGTCGGAAACCTTAATACTATTACCGGATTTCTTTTTGTTATTTTATTCGGTCTCGGCATTGATTATGGCATACATGCCTTCGCACGCTACAGTGAATGCCGGCGTAGCGGGATGAGTTTTGAGCGGTCTATCCACAATATGGTTACTCAAACCGGTAGAGCCTTGGCTACCACCGCAGTAACGACTTCCGCGGCCTTTTTCTCTTTAACACTAATGGATTTTAAGGGATTTTCTGACTTGGGTTTCATTTCAGGCGTTGGAATACTGTTTGCATTGGTGGCAATGGTGGTTGTATTGCCGGCCTTCATCACCCTTTTTGAGAAAAGGAATCTGCTTAAGATTAAGCAAGTGGATGGCAAAACACAACACTATGAAAAACGAAAGTTTCGTTATGCTATGCCTGTCGTGTTTCTTGGGTTAGGTTTGACTTTGTACTCGGTGTATGGCGCCGGTCAGGTGCAATTCGAATATGACTTCACAAATCTCAGAGCAATAACCAAAGAACGAAAAACTGTTAGTCAGAAAACAAGAGGTGTTTTTAAACTGTCTGAGTCTCCGGCGGTGGTTCTGGCAGATTCTAAGGATGAGATAAACGAAATCGTCGAAAGGATCAAGGAAATCATGGTAAGCGATACGCTTACGCCTACGATAAGAACTGTCCGCAGCATCTACTCTCTGGTTCCCGATGATCAGCCAGAGAAGTTGGTCAAGATTAAGGAGATTCGTGAGTTCATAGCGGACGAAGCCGACGGCGTTCTCAAGGGTGAAGACAAGGAGAGGCTGGATGAATTTAAGCGATACCTTGAGGTTGATAAACCCTTTACGTGGGAGGAGTTTCCCGAGAAGGATAAGCGACAGTTCATTAATAAGAAAGGAGACATTGGCAACTTTGTATTTATCTATCCAAGTGTCGCCCTAAAAAATGGACGCAACGCCATCAACTTTCGTGATGATGTTGGAAAGATCACCACTGCTTCCGGCAAGGTTTACCATGCATCTAGCTCGAACATTATTTTGGCCGATATGCTCACAATCATGATCAGTGAAGGGAAGTGGGCAGTGATTCTGACATTTTTCGTTGTTTTCCTGATTGTCTTGCTTGATTTTCGCGATCTGAAGGCGACATTGCTTGTGTTGTCGCCGTTGCTGCTGGGTGTGCTGTGGATGATTGGCACTATGTATCTCATGGGTACTAAGTGGAATCTCTTCAACATCGTTGTGATACCGAGCGTAATTGGCATCGGGGTTGATAATGGCGTCCACATTTATCATCGATACAAAGAGGAAGGTCCTGGCTCACTTATCCATGTTGTGAAGAACACCGGACTTGCAATCTCGATGACGACTTTGACCACAATTGTCGGCTATTCAGGCCTTATTGTAGCACATCATCCCGGACTTAACTCCATAGGCAAATTGGCTCTGATTGGAATCGGCCTGACCTACCTTACGGCCATCTTGATTCTTCCCGCAATTCTGCAGCTTCTCGAGACTAGAGGGACCGGCGATGCTTCTGGCTCTGCATCGATTAATGCGGGAACAGAACGAAGTCACTAAAGGTATATCTGCTAAGAATGAAGTTGGTGCCCAAGACCAAACAGGAATTAATTTGAAAAAGGAAAGCATATGCTAAAGCGTGCAAATCAGACAGGTTCTTCCGGCGTCATTATTGTCGCTCTGTTACTGTTTCTTTTTCTGGTGCATTCATGTGCGGTGACCCCACCCGGGCGAACTTTTGAAGAGAGGACCATCGGGCTTTACGTGCAAGGTGCGGAGCTTTACAAGAAAGGTGATTACATTCAGGCGATTTATCTTCTCAAACAGGCGATTGATTTTAATGTTGATTTTGCTGAAGCATACTACGTGCTGGGTTTGACCTACCTTAAGACGAAAGATTTCGACGAGGCGATGAGTAAATTACAGAAGGCCTCACAGTTGGAGCCGGTCACTGAAGAGCCAGGTTACGATGAAGCGGACATAGAGTTTAACATGGGACTTGCTTTTATAGGCAAGGAAGAATACGAATCCGCATTGACGAACCTGCAGAAGGCTGTGGAACAGCGCGAAGATTATGCTGAGGCGCATTACAATCTTGCGTATGTCGTTGAGAAGCTGGATCGAAAAGATCAGGCTTTTGAGCATTTGGAAAATGCCGTGAAAGCAGATTCCACCATGGATAACGCTTATGTTGCGCTTGGCATGCTTTACCGCGACCAAGGTGACCTTGAAAAGGCTAAGACCAATTTCGAGGGAGCTGTCAAGCTCAACAAACAGAATAAGGAAGCTTACAATGAATTGGGCAAACTGTACCGACAGCAGCAGGAGTACGAAAGAGCCGTTCGCTTTTTCCGCAGAGCGACCCAGATTGACGAACGTTATATTGAGGCCTACCTGAACATGGGATTCGTGTTCATCGATCTAAAATCCATCGACAAGGCGATTTCGATGTTTGAGAAAGTGACGAAAATCGATTCCACACTGCCGGAGGGTTATATAGATCTGGCCCAGGCACGCTACCTGCACGGCGACACGACTGCTGCACTGAACGAATATGACACAGCTCTGAAGCTCGACCCGGTGAGACCTCTGGTGAACTTTCAAATCGGCCAGATCTTTGACCAGCAAGGCAAGATAGATGAGGCCATCAATGCCTATCTGGAAGAGAGTCTCGTGAATCCCGATCACGCTTTTAGCCATTTCAACCTGGCAGTCCTGTTGCACAAAAAAGGCGAGGTCGAGGAAGCGCTGACGGAGTATCGAAAATTCCTTGCGCTGGTTTCTGAAGACGATGAGCGGGCGCAGAAAGTGCGTGCGATTCTCGACCAGTTGGAAAAATTAAACTAGTGGGGCGCATTGGTACAGCGACTTAACAAAAAAAGGGTGTAAATTTCACCCCTTTTCTTTTCACTACATTGAAGATTTTGACCTGTGGCCAGGCTCCGTCTGGTTCACAAGGCCGTATTCACTTAGCCAAAAATTCATCCATTTTCGATCAAACCTGGGTCGCAAGCTGCTCAAAGCCTCCAGCGCCTCGAATCTCGCCAGGGTTAACCTGAGGATGCGCCTTCCTTCTTCTTGGGTTACGGGATTGTTCAACATCATAACTGCTTTCAGCGCCAGAACCATCGCGTTGTCTGGATTTGCATCCTCCGCTTTTGCAACTGTTTCAACGTACAATTGTGTGAATTCACTTTCCTTCTCATCATCAGGCAGGATTCGGCACTGTCGGGCGCGCAAGTTGTAGATATTCGCCTGCAAGGAATGCAAGGCGGATTGGTCATTCATCGTTCTTGCATCGTGCGCTTTCCATGCTTTGTCTGTATATGACTGTGCAGTGTTAAGGTGGTGCATGTATTTGTGTGATCTTGTACTTTGCAGGGAAAAAATGGCGCATCGCGAGTATACGTAGCCAGTCCAAAAGGCTGCCAGCCACTTATTAGGATACCTTTCAGCCAGGCTTTCAAACCGATTGGCAGCTTTCACCATGTCGTCGTACGTGCGGGCATCTGTCAGCATCGCCACGGTTGCCGTCATTTGCTCGGAAAAGCCCTGCGGGTGGCCAAGTCCCAGAATATTTATTCCACCCTTTGCGGGACAATTGCCTCGGCCAAATCCGTTTACTTTTAGGAGACCGCTGTTCAACGCTTCAGTGATGGACTTCGTGTCCGGCGCGATTCCCTGAATTGGCGAAAATGCCCCGACCGAATCCGCCGGCACCTGTCTTACCATGAAATTAAACCGCGACTTCATCTGGTCAAAAGTGCTGAGTGAAGCCAGCAGCAGGCGTTGTCTCTGGACAGTCGTATTCCCTTCAATATTTCTTTTTGTACCGTTCGTAGCGGAGGCGCTTGGGTCGAGGAGATCTTCCGTGTTGTAAGAATGGTCCTGATTCGTGAAATCCTCGGCGTTTGAGTCTTTCTCGAATTCTGTTTCCTGTTCAACAATCAAATCAAGCTCAACTTCCAGTTCTTTCTCGGTTTTGGGCACAGGCAGTCCGGTAATTTTTCCAAGCTGAATTGTACCCAAGAATGCCGCCAGCGAGACGTGAGCTGCAACAGACAGGGCGAGCGACTGGCGATGTGAAAGGCTGTATTGCATCCGGCGGTGTAAGAAGTTTTTTAGCCTGGTGAAATAAAGCATTAGCCTATTGAACGTTTCTGCTTGTCCACATCCGTTATCAGTAGGTTCGTAGTTGTAAACGCTTTCCTTGAGCCTACAATTAGATACTGCAAAGATTACGCGGTTATTCCTTCGACTCCAGCCGACGACCGCCGTGTTTTGAGTCAGACATAACTCAAAACAAGTCCATTTGAGAAGAACTTTCTCCTTCTTTACGGTTTTTCCTGAATGGCCTTTTCGTAACCTCTTTTAAGGCTGCCTCTATATCTTTGAGAAATCGTGAAGGTTCCGGGCGTAATTTCTTTCCAAAAACCACACGCGTTTTGGCGCTGGTCATGATAAGCCGCTGCTGTGCGCGGGTCATGCCGACATAGAGCAATCTGCGTTCCTCGTCAATGTCGGTCTGCTTGCCTTCCCGCCGGAAAGGGATAAGATTCTCTTCGCAGCCGATGATGAAGACAACCGGGAATTCCAGGCCTTTGGCAGCGTGCAACGTCATTAGAGCTACTTTGTCCGAGCGCGGTGCATATTCGTCCGTTTCGCTTCTCAACACTGTGGCGCGTAGAAATTTTCTGATATCCTTACCAAAAGGCTCAGCGTGCGTGAGCAGTTGATGCAGCGTGTCTGGTGCCATGTCCGTGTCGAATGAGCGGGCTATGGATTCGATAAGCTCCGGAATTGAATTTGAGTTAGGATTTGCTTTCAACGCCTCCAGCTTTGCAGAAAATAGTTGCAGGGTTTGGCGCTGCTTTTCGGAGATTTTAATTGTTTCGGCGTTCTCCATGACCTCACGGATCGACTGTCTTGTAGCCTCCGAGTGCTCCACGATTCGCTCTATCGTGGCAGAGCCAAGCGAGCGTTGGTTTTGCTTCAGGATCTTCTCAAGATATAAGCCCGCCTCCGGGCTGCAAAGGAACCGAAGATAGTTCAAAAGTTTGTCGATTTCCGGTGTTTCCCAAAAGGACATTTCTCCCACTGTCTGGAACGGCATTCCTGATCTTGCGAAAGCTTCCACGAGCAGCCGGCTTTGCGATCGAGTCCGGTAAAGCACAGCGAAATCTGCGAAGGAATATTCCGCCGCATTTCCCTGGTCCGAAACCCTGCCAGAATCGATGGAGAAATAGCTTGTACCTCCCACCATCCTTTCGATTTCATGCACGATGTACTCAGCCTCAGCTTTGTCGGTCGGGGCGGAGTAGGTTGTGATTCTGGTCGTGCTGACAACGTCGGACCAGAGTTGGCTGCCGGTATCGCCGTTTTGTTTTGCAAGTACCTGCGAAGATGCATCCACAATGAGCTGCGTAGAACGGTAGTTCTGGCTGAGATTGATGACGGCGGTGTCGGGAAAATCTTCCTGAAAGCTCAGAAAGAATTCTCTGTTGGCGCCACGAAAGCCGTAGATCGCCTGATCGGGATCCCCGATAGCGCACAGGTTTGATCCTGCGCCCATAAGAAGCTTCAGAAACTGGTGTTGTGCAAAATTGATGTCCTGATATTCATCCACAAAAATGGCAGCGAACTTGTTCTGATATTTCTGCAGAATCTCAGGGGACCCCTCAAATAAGTTCACCGTTTCAAAAACAAGGTCATCGTAGTCCAGCAAATGGTTCTCGCGCAGGCGTTCCTGGTAATTCTGATAGACTGCCGCCAGTTCCCTTGAATTTGCTAATGCGTTATCGGCCTCAACTTGTTCTGGAGAGAGTAGGTTGCTTTTGGCGAGGGAAATTTCTTCGAGAATCTCGCTTGTTCTATTCCGGTGATATGTCGGTGCAGCTTTTCGAAGCAGAATCGTCCGGTCTTTATCTGAACAAATTGAAAATTCCGGCGGAATGCCAATTCCTTCGCCATCGGTTGAAAGAATGTGAACACACACGGAGTGAAAAGTGGAAACCGAGATTTCTTTCACCACCGGCTCACCCAACAGGCCGGTGAGCCGCTGCTGCATTTCTTCAGCGGCTTTGTTGGTGAAGGTCACTGCCAGGATGTTTGCGGCCGGGACATTTTTCCTTATAATCAGATGCGAAATGCGGTGTGTCAGGGTGCGTGTTTTGCCAGTTCCGGGTCCGGCGACAATGAGCAGCGCGCCGGCGTCGAGTTCAACTGCGTGCTTCTGCTGGCTGTTCAAGTCATTCGGAATGGCCTCGTTGCTGCCGGCAACAGTGGCAGACTGCTGTGGCTTGTCAGGTAGCGGTTCGGGCATTGGCTTGCTTGCCCGTTTGTAGCTAAGAGATGTATCGGACACTTTGCTCTCTGTTTCGGCTGGCGCGTCGGTGGCGTTTCTTTTCACGTTTTCGATAAAGAAGCCAAGCTGCGTTGAAAACGATTCGCGTTCTGCTTCCTCGAACAAATGAATGCTACCGAACTCGCCATCAAAACCAGCCGCGATTTGGATGTCTCCTGCCCGCATCCGGCGAATGCCTTCGGCCACCATAGCGCCACCCAGCTTTTCTACATCTTCAAGCGGGGCCTCCTGCAGAATGTGAAGTTCGGAACCCAGTCTGGAGAGCAGAAATTCAAACCCTTCGTTGACACGTTTGGTGTTCACGCCCACTCCGTGAATTTGGGCAAGTATTTCAGGCAACGGCACCAGGCTTTTGTAAGGACGGTATTTTTCGGGCTTTTCACCCAGCTCGCGGTCGGCCAGCCGCTCCACGCGGTGCATCACACCGACGGTGACTTTCTTGCCGCATACGGTGCAGATGCAGTCGTTTGCGAGCGTTTCCTTTGGGTCCCAGCGCACGCCGCATTTCCGGTGGCCATCGTAGTGGTACTTGCCTTCCTCTGGGAAAAATTCGATAGTGCCGAGAAACTTTTCCGGGTCGCCGCTTTTGAGCGCCGCAAAAATAGCGGGATAGGAAAGGTCTGTGTCAAATACGTTCGCTTCCCGCGCCAATTTTTGCGGCGAATGCGCGTCTGAGTTGGAGACCAGCGTGTAGCGGTCCAGCATGGAAAGCCGCCAGTTCATTGGAGGGTCGGACGACAAGCCGGTTTCGAGGGCGAAGATATGTTCGGTCAGATCGTCGAAGCACTCTTCAACGGAATCGAAGCCGGACATGGAGCCGAGCAGTGCAAACCACGGCGTCCAGATGTGCGCCGGGATGAGGTACCCCTGCGCGTCGGTTTCCAGCACGATTTCCAGCAAGTCGCGGGAATCCAGGCCGAGAATTGGGCGGCCGTCCGAACGAATGTTGCCGATTTTTTCCAGCGTCGTCTGAAACTTCTCCAGAGCGTCGAACGACGGCATGAAAACCACATTGTGAATCTTGCGGACTTTGTCGTTCTTTTTGTAGATGTTGCTGATTTCGCCGGCTAACATGAAACGCACAGGCGCCCGGCAGGCCTTGAACACTTCTGCCTGAACCGGTTTGGCATACTCCGCTTTCAGCTTGAACAGTCCGTCCTCGGCCGGCTGAAGTTTTTCTCGCATTTCAGCGAGCCAGCCCGGGTGCGCGATATCCCCTGTCCCCACGACGTTAACGCCTTTGAGCTGCGCCCATTTGTTGAGGTATTCAAGGTTAAGATTCTTGCTGGTTGCGCGGGAGAAGTATGAATGCAAGTGGACGTCGGCGACGAATTTCATCAGTATTCCTGTAGTTGGATGTCGCCTCAATGTAACATCCTGCATGAAGATTGTCAACAGTCCTGGCAGTGCGAAATCTCGTTTCAGAAGGAGTGCCGGCCAATCAGACTTTGTGCCGGTGCTGTTTGAACAAAACAGTGACTTCAAAGTCGCCAATGGGAAGGGCGAGTTCCAGATACCTGGCCTGCTTGGTAATTGGGAAAAAAACCTTACCCTGGATCACATATTCGCTGCCGAATAACCAGACGGTGTTTTCGTCTACGGGTTGCAACCGGTAGACGGCTTTGGGTGAAACGCACGCATTCACGAATAATGGCAATGCCGCCAGAACACACAGTTTTTGCAGTAGATGATTTGCAGATTTCATTTCACAGACGAGGACTTGCTTCTTACCTAAATTGAGCGATTGGCCTTTGGCAATTAGCTTTTGGCAAAAAGCCAAAGACCAATAGCTAATGGCCAAACGCGTATTTTGGGTCTTAGACCTTTCACACATGCTTAGTACCACACTCTCAGCCCGACTCGAAACCCATCGAGCAAATCGGATGATTTGTTTTTTAGTATTCTAACACCCCCGAGTATTTCGAATCTTCCGATGGCAATGCCGGCGCTGGACTCAACTGTCAAGAGCATGCCGTTGCTCACGTACGCTGCGGCGATCTCAGTTTCCAGGATGAGCGGCCTCTTCGGGAACAGCTGCAAATCCAGCGCAATCTCCGGCCCGCTGTGCGCGCTGTTGCGGTGAAAGCCGCGCAAGCCGCCTTCGAGATTGAGAATCATTTGCGGCGAGTGGAACAGCGCGTAGCCATAGCGGAAGCCAAAAAAAGTCAGATGGTCTTTATAAATAAAGCCAAAATCATCAATTCTGTCTTCTTCATAAACCGCCAGATCAAATGAGAGTTTGCTGCGGCGCATGAATTGTGTTTCCCATTTCACGATATAGCTTCGCAGGTCTTCGTTGATGTAGTGATAGTTGAATTCGGTGGTGAAGAAGTAACTGCGGTGCTGGTTTGATGTTGCCATGAAACCGTCGCCGCCGGCATAAGGGAAGGAAGGATACGGGCCATTTTCGGTTTCCGGCGTGCCACCCCAGAGTTGTGGCATGTGCACCAGATGGTGGAACATGACCTCAATGAAGAATCCAATCGCCTCTTCAGAGTCACCGCTGTCGGAATCTTCTTCCTCACCAAAGTCGTCGGCAAAGTCTTCGAGATCACCTTTGCCTTTCTTCTGTGTGTATCCGGTCTGGGGCACTACCAATTCGAGTGACAACCCCGCGACCAGGGCCATAAACAAAACATTTTTAAACATTCTCATGATACGATTGCCTCAACCTCAGTAAAATACTAATTGAGTTAGCGCATTTGCAGCAAGCAAATGATATACCACGGTTTGTTGCCTGGAGATAGTCGGCCTCAAGGTCAGAAACAGAGGGACAGAAACGCGGAGCGAAGGAAGCTAGTGGACGAGATTGCTTAGCCGGTTAGTATAAGTGTATACGTGGTTAGCAGTCTTGTAATTCTATTTGTCACGACTAAGCGGCAAATGAAAATGTTAAAGTCAAACCGACAACGGGATGTGGCTGCTGGAAATCATGTGTTTGGATTATCAATCGCCAAATAGGCAATAATCAAAACCCGATTCAGTCATTGCCTATTGCGAACCACGTCAGATGCACGTGTCAGCAGGATGGCGTCGATTTTCTTGTTCAGTTTATGCAACTCCTTTTGAATGTCAGCGAACTTGTCGAGTGGGCCATCCATTTCCTTTGAAAAATCGAGGCGTTTTTCCAGACTGAGGGCATCCTGACAGAATCTCTGGGTAGCATAATAGTTCTCCAATGCATACTGGCACCTTGCGGACCAATAGAAACATTCAATTTGAAAGCTCACGCACTGGTATCTGGTCGCAGTCAGGATTTCGTACAACCTGGCAAACGATTCCGCTGCCTCTGACCATTTTCCCAACTCGGCATACATTCGTCCACGGCGATAGAACAGAATCGGGTTGTCCGGGAATTGTTCGAAAAGCTGGTCGGAAATTTGTAAGGCTTTTTCATATTTTTCTTCGTTGGAGTAGGCTGCCATGAGGCCATACATCGCAGT
>SMXE01000027.1 GCA_004357015.1 Caldithrix sp. | reverse complement strand
TTCTAAAGGGACTTGAGGCCGTGAGAAAGCGTCCGGCCATGTACATCGGTGATGTTAGCATGCGCGGTCTCAACCATCTGATTTACGAGGTCGTTGATAACAGCATCGACGAAGTGCTGGCAGGATATTGCAGCAAGATAGAGATAAGGCTAAACAAAGATGGCAGCGTAACTGTCGCCGATGACGGCCGCGGCATTCCTGTGGATTTACATCCCACAGAGAAGAGACCTGCGCTTGAAGTGGTGATGACCGTGCTGCACGCCGGAGGCAAGTTCGACAAGGATAGTTACAAGGTATCCGGCGGCCTGCACGGCGTCGGCGTCTCAGTTGTAAACGCGCTTTCTGAATGGTGTGAAGTTGAAGTTTGCCGTGCTGGGAAGGTGTATTTGCAGCGCTACCGGATCGGCATTCCGGAGTTCGATCTAAAGGTCGTAGGCAAGGGGAACACCTCCGGCACGAAAACGACATTTTTTCCAGACAGCACCATTTTCAAGGAAACAAAGTTTAATTTCGAAGTTCTTTCTGAACGGATGCGTGAATTGGCTTTCCTGAACAAAGAACTCCGAATCATTATTTCTGAAGAAGAAATCGGCAAGAGTCACGAATATTACTATAAGGGCGGTCTTATTTCATTCATAGATTATCTCAATGAGGGCAAAGAGCCGATTCATAAGGAGCCGTTGTATTTCAGTGGAGAGAAGGAAGAAGTTGAAGTCCAGATCGCGCTGCAATATAATGAGACCTATATCGAAAACATTTTTACCTATGTCAACAACATTAAGACCATTGAAGGCGGCACACACCTGGTTGGTTTCAAAGCCGCGCTCACCCGAACGCTGAACAGTTACGCTCAGAAAAATAATCTTTTCAAGAAGGAGAACATCAGCCTTACGGGCGAAGATGTCAGAGAGGGGTTGACGGCGGTCATTAGCGCCAAGGTGATGGAACCGCAGTTTGAGGGCCAGACCAAAACCAAACTCGGCAACAGCGAAGTGAAGGGCATCACAGAATCCATTTTTGGCGAAAGCTTCGCGGCATTCATGGAAGAGAATCCGAGCATTGCCAAGCGCATCGTCGAGAAAGCGCTGACGGCTGCCCGAGGACGCGAAGCGGCCAAAAAGGCGAGAGAACTTACCAGAAGGAAAAGCGCTTTGGAGAGTGGTTCCCTGCCAGGGAAATTGGCGGACTGCTCCAGCCGGGATGCAGCGCAATGCGAGATTTATCTTGTCGAGGGTGATTCTGCCGGGGGTTCTGCCAAGCAGGGTCGGGACCGCAGGTATCAGGCAATTCTGCCATTAAAGGGTAAGATTCTGAATGTCGAAAAGGCAAGATTGGACAAGATTCTCTCAAACGAAGAAATTCGGACCATCATCTCTGCCCTTGGCACGGGTATAGGAGGTGACGAGTTTGATGTCTCTCGGCTCCGTTACCACAAGATCATCATTATGACCGATGCGGATGTCGATGGCTCCCACATTCGCACCTTGCTGCTCACTTTTTTCTTTCGCTACATGAAAGAGTTGGTGGAACAAGGCCACATTTATATTGCTCAACCTCCTCTGTACCGGGTTTACAAAGGCAAGCAAGAGTTCTACGTCTACACGGATGATGAACGCGACGACACGATGAAGCGCATGGGTAACAACGGTGTTCAGATTCAGCGTTACAAGGGTCTTGGCGAAATGAATCCGGATCAGCTTTGGAAAACCACAATGGATCCGGAGTCGAGAACAAACCTTCTGGTTACCATCGAGGAGGCGATCGAGGCGGACCATATTTTTTCAATCCTGATGGGCGGCAATGTTGAGTTGCGACGTAAGTTCATCGAGGAAAACGCGAAGTACGCTAAAAATATAGACGTTTAAGTTAGTAGAGGTTCCTGCTGGATGGAGAATCAACGCGAGAGAGTTATCCCTGTTTTCATAGAAGAACAGATGAAAGAGTCCTACATCGATTATTCGATGTCGGTCATCGTCGCCCGCGCTTTGCCGGATGTGCGCGATGGGCTAAAGCCAGTACACAGGCGCGTCTTGTACGGCATGCACGAACTCGGTTTGCGGCCGGGTTCTTCCTACAAGAAGAGCGCCAGAATTGTTGGGGAAGTTTTGGGTAAGTACCACCCGCACGGCGATACCGCTGTCTATGATTCTATGGTTCGAATGGTGCAGGATTTCTCCCTGCGCTACCCACTGGTAAAAGGACAGGGCAATTTTGGCTCAGTTGATGGCGACTCCCCGGCAGCCATGCGGTACACAGAGGCCAAACTGACCACCATCGCCATGGAGGTTCTCCGCGATCTCGACAAGAACACCGTCGATTTCGTTCCCAATTTTGACGAATCCCTGCAAGAGCCCAGTGTGATGCCTGCGGTTCTGCCCAATCTGCTCGTCAATGGCTCCACCGGAATTGCGGTGGGTATGGCCACCAACATTCCTCCGCACAATTTGGGCGAGGTAGTGGATGCATGTATTGCTTTGATCGAGCGCCCCGACATAAATATTGAGGCCTTGATGCATCATATTAAGGGGCCGGATTTCCCAACCGCAGCCATCATTTACGGCGACACGGGCATCGATGAGGCGTATAGGACCGGCCGCGGCCGGGTCGTTATTCGGGCACGCGCCAACACCGAGACGCTCCAGAATGACCGGGAAAACATTATTGTCACGGAGTTGCCCTACCAGGTCAACAAAGCCAGGTTGATCGAAAAAATTGCGGAGCTGGTGCGCGACAAGAAGATCGAGGGCATCAGAGACATTCGCGATGAGTCGGACCGTGACGGCATGCGCATGGTTCTGGAATTGAAGGTTGGCGCGCCACCGGCAGAGGTCGTTCTCAACCAGTTATATAAGCATACGCAAATGCAGTCCACCTTTGGTGTGATTATGCTGGCGCTGGTGGAGGGTGCACCCAGGGTCCTGAACCTGAAGGAGATGCTTGCGCATTTCATCAACTTTCGGCATGACGTCGTGGTGCGCCGTACGCAGTTTGACCTCGACAAGGCAGAGAAGCGCGCCCATATTCTGGAAGGCCTGAAGATTTGTCTCGACAATATTGACGCGATCGTCAGCCTCATCCGAAAGTCGAAAAACCCCGAAAGCGCCAAAAGTGCGTTGATGAAGCAGTTCAAACTTTCGGAGGTGCAGTCACAAGCCATTCTGGACATGCGGCTGCAGCGCTTGACGGGTCTCGAGAGACAGAAGATCGAGGATGAGTATCTCGAAATAATCAAGCAGATCGAAAAACATCGTTCCATTCTGGACAGCAAAGACAAGCGAATGCATATCATCAAGGAAGAACTGCTCGAAATACGAGAAAAGTATGCTGACGAACGCCGGACAGAAATCATCTCCACAACTCAGGAGTTCAGCATCGAAGACATGATCGCCGAGGAGGACATGGTGATCACGATTTCCCACACCGGCTTCATTAAGCGCATTGCCGTTACCACCTATCGGCAGCAGTTACGCGGCGGCAGAGGGCTGACCGGGGCGCAGACGAAAGAAGAAGATTTCATCGAACATCTCTTCATTGCATCTACCCACAGCTACATGCTCTTCTTCACCAACAAGGGCCGGTGCTATTGGCTCAAGGTGCATGAGATCCCGCAGGGTGGCCGCGCCACCAAAGGCCGCGCCATCGTTAACATCCTGCAGATTTCTGATGAAGAGCGCATCGCGGCCATCCTGCCGGTGCGGGAGTTTTCCGAGGACCAGTATGTGGTGATGGCCACGCGGCGGGGCATCGTTAAGAAGACGCGTCTGTCGGCATACAGCCGCCCGCGCAAAGGCGGCATCAATGCCATAACCATCCGGGAAGGCGACGATCTCATCTATGCGCGCCTATCCAACGGCAACCACGATATCTTGTTGGGCACCCGTAACGGTCTGTCCATCCGCTTCCACGAAAAGGAAGTGCGCGAGATGGGACGCACTGCCTCTGGCGTCAAAGGCATAAACCTCAAGCCCGGTGACATGGTCGTCGGCATGGTGGTGATCAAACGCGAGGGCACGGTGCTGGTGGTGACCGAGCTTGGTCTTGGCAAACGAACGGAAATCAAGGAATACCGCGTCAGCCACCGCGGCGGAAGGGGTATCTTCACGATGAAGGTGACGGAAAAGACCGGCCACCTGGTGACCCTGAAAGAGGTCGTGGATGACGACGACATCATGATCATCACCACCAAAGGCATCGTCATGCGCCAGAGCGTTAGAAAACTCAAGACGCAGGGTCGCAACACACAGGGTTTCCGTCTCATCAGGCTGGACATGGATGACAGAGTCGGGGACGTGGCCCGCGTTATCAAAGAAGAGTCTCCGAACGATGCGGACAAACCCGAAGAACGCTGACGCTGAGTTCACCCGCTGGAAAAGAGAATGAAAACAGAGCACTGGGCAGCCAAGGCCGGCCACCTTACCAGCGTGCTGGTGGCCCGAATTTGCGCCGGTGACGAAGGGGTGCCGCTCAGCAAATTTCAGGATATGGATATCCCCGAGATCGTCCGGGGCCATGCTATCCTCCGTGCACAAAAGCTGCTCGAGAACGCCAGTCCGCTCCGCGTAGAAAACAGCGGCCGGATTGATCTTAATAACGCCGACGTACAGCGCCAGCTCCAAACATTGAAGGCGTGCCTGCTCCGCGAAACCCTCCTTACGAAATCTGAGATCGATGAGATTGTAACGTGGGCGGTTACTTTTCAACTGCACATACTGGTTCGCCCTCGGCAAAAGCTTCTGGAAGTCCTTTTCCGAAACAACGCTACCGTCAACCGTGAGACAGTCGAGACCCTTCTTCATGGCTTTGGCGACGAGCGCGCAGTCGTTAGAAAAATGATAGCTGCGCTCGACGATCTCAAGACGGAGGCCATCGAGGAAGAAAGCTTCAGCGCCCTGGTTCGGCTGGCTGAGCAGGAGGTGTTCAAACAAACGCCCGTCACCGCTTTTATGACCGACGTGAAGTTACTGCTTGAGTTTGAGTCGGAGATTGCCGGAATGCCGAAGAAGCAGCTCTCTTCTTTTGATGTATCCGGCCTGCTGAGAGAGCGCGGATTAGATGTGGCTCGACTGCAAGTGCAGCAGGAATTGCAAGATAAAGAGGGATGGACCCCGGAAGAAATTGAAGACTCCCTGGCACGCCACCTGCTGCTGGAAGGGTTTGAAGCAGCCACCCGTAAGCAGCCACGCAGATATTTTGCTCCGAGGAGACCCCGAAAAGCGAAGCCGGGAAGAAGCATTGCCGCAGATAACCAGACCGCCCTGTTCGATTTTGGCGACGAGGAACCGCGAGCGGCATCTGCAACCGAACAGCTTTCCCCTCTCATTGAGACCAACGAGTCGCCCCCCGGCAATGGCAGCGCGCACTCTGCTACAACAGAACTGCTTGCGGAACCCTCCGAAAGTCAGCATCCTCCCGGAACGCGCGATCATTCCTCTGAGGAACAGGTGATCGTCCAGACTGTTTTTTACGACAACGAGCAAGAGTACAAAGCTTTTGTGGCACGTTTAGAGGAAACGAGCGATTGGAAAGCGGCACGGGTAGTTATGGAACAGGAACTGCTCGTCCGTAACGTCAGTCCATTTTCACAGGCAGCTGCGCTGATGGTGGAATTCGTATCGGCCCGGTTTGAAAAGGATGATTGCGCTTAAGCCACCACGTTTAGCTGCGGATTTTACCCGGATGAGGCCGGATTTTTGATTTGGTCGGTGGCGGTGTTTTCACAATAAAAGCTTCATATCCGCGTCCATCTGCACCGACCCGCGGCAATAAATGCAAATAACAGCGACGAGTAAACACTAAGATGGACCAAACCGTTTCCCGACAACAACTCCGTATCCGGCTTTCTGTTCTTGCCAGCTTGTTTGCCGCACTCACCGCTGCCGGCGCGTTCATCCGCATTCCCATTCCTTATGTGCCGCTGACTCTGCAGACGCTTTTCGTCATTCTCGCCGGCTCGCTGCTCGGTCCCGGCTATGGCGCGGCCAGCCAGCTCATTTACCTCACCGTGGGTCTGGCGGGTGTGCCGGTTTTTGCCAATGGCGGCGGCCCGGGCTACATTTTTCAGCCGACGTTCGGTTATTTGCTGGCCTACCCGCTGGCAGCTTTTGTGATCGGCTACCTCGTCTGGGGCAATGACCGCTTTTCAAAAGGCGCACCACCGTCCCTGTCCCGCATTTTGTTTTCGAACGTTGTGGGCGTTGCGGTCATCTACGCGGTGGGCGTTTTTGTTCTTTACTTCAATCTAAATTACATTATTGGCAAAGAGACATCTTGGGGGAGCGCCGTTTGGATAGGCTGCGTGGTGTTTATCCCGAGCAGCCTGATAAAGATCGTTGCGGGCTCGTTCCTGGCTGTCCGGCTGAGCAGAGTTTTCAGCTTGAATATTTGACGAACGGCCCGTAGTTTAGTTCGTGTTTGAAGGAAAACTCGATCACTCATGTTCCCAAGAGACCTGAAGGGTGTTCTGAATATGATAAAGAAGATCGTAACCAAACGAAACCTTGATGATCCCTCTGCGATCAAGGATGATTTGACTTACTGGCTCAGCAGACCCCCGGAAGAAAGGGTTGCTGCGGTTGACTACTTGAGAAGGCAAGTTCATGGAAATACAGAAAGACTTCAAAGAACTGCTCGAGTTGTTCAACGCTCACAAGGTTGAATATCTTATCGTTGGCGGCTACGCGCTGGCTTTTTATGGCGCGCCGCGCTATACGGGCGATATTGATATGCTTGTCAGCCCAGAGGCGTCAAATGCCCAACGCGTTCTTTCCGCTCTTGAGGAGTTTGGTTTTGGTGCGGTAGGTTTGACAAACAAGGATTTTAATGAACCAGACAAAGTTGTTCAACTTGGCGTTCCACCTGTGCGGATCGATATTGTGACCTCCATAACAGGAGTGTCTATCGAGGAAGCCTTCTCGCGTTCAGAGGAAGGAAAGTACGGCGAGGTTCCGGTTAGGTATATTGGCCGCAGCGAGTTTATTGCCAATAAGCGGGCAACCGGAAGAAAGAAGGATCTGGCTGATCTTGAGGCTTTAGGGCAAGACTAAGCAGCGACTTAGAACACAAACAAAACTGATATCTCAAATGCAGAACGCAATCAAAACCGGCATCAGCTACTTCGGCAATCGCAACCCGCGCCACTTCATCAGCGACCTCGAGGAGATCCTGACGCACAACTGCAACTTTATTGTTCACACTTTTTCTGAAAACGATCAGCAGTTTTACAAGGACACCATCAGGGAGCTGGTTTCGCTTTCCAAAGACGCGGGACTGGAGTGCCACCTCGATCCCTGGGGTGTCGGCCGCGTGTTTGGCGGTGAAACCTACAGCAGCCTGGCGCTCAGGAACATCGACGCCTGTCAGATTTTACCAGACGGCGACATTGCGCCCGCCATCTGTTTTAACCACCCTAAGTTCCGGGGTTTTATGCGCGCCTGGATCGACGATGCCGCCGAGATCGGCGCGGATGTTCTGTTCTGGGATGAGCCGCACTTCTTCATCGATCTGAAGGAGAAGCAGCGCTTCGACGTCTGGTACTGCCGCTGCGACGCCTGCACACGCAAATTTCACGATAGCCATTCAAAAGATATCTTTGACGCGGACCGCGAGAGCCTCATCCGGTTCCGTGAAGACTGCGTCGTGGAGTTTCTGTCCGAGCTTTGCGATTACACCCACGCCAAAGGTATGAAAAACGCCGTCTGCCTGCTGCCAATCAAGGATGCCAGCATCGGCCTGTCCGACTGGTCGCGCGTGGCAGCCATTTCCAACCTGGACATTTTCGGCACGGACCCATACTGGATGTTTTTCAACGAGGACCTGCGTGCCTTTGTCGGCGACTTCTCGCGCGATGTGGTTCAGCTTTGCCAGCAGTTCCAAAAAGAACCGCAGATCTGGATTCAAGCCTATAAAATTGCTGCGGGCCGCGAGGAGGAATTGCAAGAGGCCGTGGCGGTCGCCTATTCAGAAGGCGTGCGCAATTTTGCAGCCTGGAGTTACTACGGCAACGCCTACATGTCCTACAACCGCAGCGACAGCCCGCAGCGGGTCTGGGATATTATCGGGGATGTTTACGGTGAGCTGCAGCGCGGGGAGTGGGAATGATCGAGCATCTGTGCGGAATCCGGAATAAACGCGAAAAGCTGGC
>SMXE01000002.1 GCA_004357015.1 Caldithrix sp. | reverse complement strand
CTGGACGTGAAAGCGGCGCCTATTTCAAACGTATTGCGGCTACTCGCGAAACAGAGCAAATTGAATATCGTCGCAAGCAATGACGTCAGCGGCGATGTTTCGGTGAGCCTGATAGATGTGACGATAAAACAGGCTCTGGACATGGTGGTGAAGGCCAACGGCATGGACTACGCGGTGAGCGGAGACGTGATTCTGGTGAAGCCGCGGGACAAGTTCGATGCGTTGGAGCTGGAGACGAGAATCTACCGCCTGAAATACATCGATGCCTCTAATCTTAAAGTTGCAGTTGAACAAATACTTTCACCCAACGCCAAAGTGCAGGTCTTCTATCACAATTTTCGTCAGGTAGAGGAGGTTGGCAAGCAGGAGGGGCAGGGGAAGCGCAGCAGTACGCTCATTGTGACCGATCGCCCGGTCAATATTCAGCGACTGAACGCGCTGGTCGCGGCGCTGGACGTACCCAAGCCACAAATCATGATCGAAGCCAAGCTGATTGAGGTCTCTCCCGAGAATGAGCAGAAAATCGGCATCGACTGGGATAAAACAATCAACGCACAGATTTTTCAGGAAGTGATCCTTCCCTCCGGGCAACCGGAACAGTTGGCCGCCGAAGTGCCTTTGACAGGTGGCAGCGTCTCGTGGGGAACGCTTACGGCTGATCGTTACAACGCTGTGCTGAATTTTCTGAGTTCCAAAACGAATTCGAAGCTTATCTCCAACCCGCGCGTCATGGCAATGGACAACGAGGAAGCGCTGATCAGCGTTGGCACAACTTTTCCCATCGCCAAGATCACACGCGGTGTGGGAGGGCAGGGCGACGTTGTCTCATTCGAATATCGCGACATCGATATTTCTCTGCGCGTCAGAGCGCATATCGGCGAGGACAATACCATCACGATGTATGTGAATCCGGTGGTGGAGGAAGTGATCGGCCAGGTGGTGGTTGCCGGCAACATTGCGCCAATTACGTCCAAGAGAACGGTGGAAACAGTGGTCAATCTGAAAAACAACGAAACCATGGTTATCGGCGGTCTCATTCAGGAAAAGGCTGTTGACATCGAACATAAGGTATGGTTGCTGGGCGACATTCCATTGATCGGTAACTTTTTCAGGAACAAAGAAAAGTCAAAGAAGCAAACGGACTTGCTCATTTTCATAACCCCGAGAGTCGTTGGCACGTTCTGATTGTTTCGAACCATGAAAAGGTTAAGCTAAATTGTCTGCATAAGAAATGACAAAAGAGGAACTCGACAAACTGCTCGCCTTCGCGGCCCAGAAAGACGCTTCTGACATTCACCTGAGCGCTGCCAGTCCGCCTATTCTGCGTATTCACGGCCGGCTGCGGCGGCTTGAAAACACCCCGCTTTCCAGCGATAGCTTGCGCACGTTGTTCGATGAGATACTGACGGAAAAACAGAAGCAGACACTGAAAGAAAATCTGGAGATTGATTTCGCTTATGCCGTTCCCGGAGTGGCGAGGTTCAGGACAAATTTGTTCTTTCAATTGCGTGGCGAGGCCGCGGCTTTTCGAACCATTCCGGATCGCGTGCGCAGCCTGGAAGAGTTGAAAGTGCCGCAAGGGATCCACGCGTTCTGCAGGCTGAAACAGGGCATGGTGCTGGTCACTGGACCCACGGGTTCGGGCAAATCAACGACCTTGGCCGCCATGATCGATCTGATCAATCGGGAGCGGCGCGAGCACATCCTTACCGTCGAAGACCCTATCGAATATGTGCACAGAAGCAAGAACTGTCTCATCAATCAGCGCGAGTTAGGGGAGCACACGCACTCATTCAGCAATGCGCTCAGGAGTGCTCTGCGTGAAGACCCGGACGTCATTCTTGTGGGCGAGATGCGCGATCTTGAAACCATATCCCTGGCGCTGACTGCTGCGGAGACCGGCCATCTCGTTTTTGCAACGCTGCACACCATGAGTGCGGCGGAGACAGTTAACCGAATCGTAGACGTCTTTCCACCCGAGCAGCAACAGCAGATCCGGGCCATGTTTGCCAACACGGTTGAAGGTGTTGTGGCCCAGCGGCTTCTGCCCACCAAGGACGGCAACGGCAGGGTGGCTGTACACGAGATTCTCACCGCCACCGCGGCCGTGCGCAATCTTATTCGCGAGGAAAAAACACATCAACTCCACTCAGCCATTCAAACAGGAAGCGCCTTCGGTATGCAGACGATGGACCAGGCGCTCAAGAAGTACCTTGATCAGGGCGTGATTTCGAAAGACGAGGCCATTGCGAACGCGACGGATGCGAAGATTTTCCGCTAATCCAATCCGGCGGAAAACAAAACGTGATCAGAGAGATGAATTTGATTTGAGGCGTTCAGAGCGTTTCCCACCCGATCCTCACGCCGACCGCAAAGTGGTCACTCAACCGGTCTCCGTTTTCATCCACGAAAGTAGGGTCTGTTTTCCATTCCACAACCTTTAGCCGAATATTATTGCTGCCGCGATAAAGAATGCGATCCACCAATTGCGTCGTGCAGCCGGTGGCGAAACAGGCATCGGTGAGATTAGCCTCGTCAAGCAGCTTTTGGAGTAGGGGTTGGTCTGCTGGCCGTCGCTCGATATTGAGATTAATGTCGCCGGCGACAATAACCGGCTTGTCGGCGGAGCGAGTTTTAATTTCTCTTATCAACTGTTCGATCTGAGCGGTGCGCGCGTCCAAGTCCTGCTGCGTGCCGCCCGCATCCATGTGCAGGTTGTAGATGTCAATTTTGACGCCGGACGCGATTTCTGTCTCTGCCGCGGAGAATCCCTTCTTTGCCAGGCAGTCGTTGCCATTTTCATTTGAACAGCGCGACCATTGCGCCCGTTTGAATAGCGAAAAGCTGAACTTGGAAAAACGATTCAGGCCATCGCCGGCGGCAAATTGCTCCTTTGTTGCTTTTGGTGTGGATTTGTACCGGTGCTTGGTCAGTGATTGCAGCTCTTCATGGTAGTAGAAATCTTCCTGTATCAGGGCGACGCCGTAGCCGTTCAGGAGCGGACTGATCAGCGGAATGTTTTTTTCAGGGTTGCCAGGTGAAATCTGCTGTGGCAGTCCAGCTACGTTGTAAGTCAGCAGGGTGAATTCACCCGAAGTAGCTTCGGTCGCCGTCGGGGTGTTATCAGAGCATTTCGTGAAATGAGTGCCAACCAAAAGTAACACAAGCAGCAGAAGATTGGCAGAGATTTGCTTCATTGTGCGGTCCATCTTGCAGGAACTGTTCATCCCGGGTCAGTTTCAATCGTAAACGTCAGTGCCCTCAAAATGGCCAGCCCGATTCGCAGCAAACGTCGTTTTTATTGAATCATGATGCCATCTGAATGCGACTTCAGCCGAAAAGTCAATATAGGGAAAGCCATGTTAAGAATACAAGAAATTGAATCGATTTATTTCGTGGTAGTTGTAACTGGTATTTTCCCATGATGTTATCTGAGTGGAGCCGCAGCTTTCCTTCGTTTTACCACTCAATTTTGGCGGCAACTGACTCGAACTGCTTGCACTCTATAGCCGGAGTTACTAAATTCTGCCGGAAGTCGAATCAAGTGGTTTTGGGAAGGGATGAATCTCTCGACAGTCGTTCACGGGTTACGCCCGGGACTTGAAGCTTTCTTGAATTTTCTTTATCCGCCGGTTTGTGTCATTTGCAAATCGTGTCCGGACGCGGGCCAAAAACTGGTGTGTCAAAACTGCTGGTCAAATCTACCGTTGGACCGGCCCGTGGCACACGACCCCGCCACGCGAGGCGAATTGCAGGAAATTCGCTCTGTTTGGCAGTTTTCCGAGGAGGTGCAGACCGTCATCCACGAACTGAAATATCACAGCAAGAAGTCTTTGAGCAAACGCTTCGGTTGCGAAATGGCGGTTCTCCTGTTGCGTACGCCCGCGTACGCAGAAGCAGATTTGCTTATGCCCGTGCCGCTGCACCAGACGCGTTTTCGTGAGCGGGGTTTCAATCAGAGCTTGCTGTTGTGCCAGGCAATTTCATCCCACACTGGCATGCCAGTTGAGTCGCAGGTCCTGAGACGCACAAAACACACAGGTCCTCAGGCGAAACTGAGTGCGACCGAGCGGGAACGGAATGTAGCAACCGCGTTCCAGGTCGTTGACGCTGGCGCCTTGAAGTGCAAGAGCATTATCGTGGTCGACGATGTGCTTACGACCGGCGCCACGCTCAGAGCTTGTGCCGCGGCTTTGCGGCGTGCAGGTGCAACCAGAATTTTCGGGTTAACCGCGGCCAGGACGCCTTGAGTGACGCCCACTATTTTTTCTTGACATTTCATCAAATATTCTTTACTTTAGCTTCGTTTTTCAGAGGAAATCCGGTGCGTTTGTACGTGTCTCTCATGAGTTCGTTTTATTCGATTCTGCTCACAAGTGGTGGCGGATAGTGGCCAATAGAAAGGTTTCCTTTGTGTTATTTCTAACGCCGGAGCTTGCGTCGCAATTAGGTGCAGACAATCAGCATGGTTTCGGATGCTACCTTAATGAAAGGAGATTTCAGGCATGGCCATAAGAGTTGGTATCAATGGGTTTGGTCGAATTGGGCGAAATATCTTCAGAGCCGCTAAGAAATATGGCAAAGACAATATCGAGTTCGTAGCTGTTAACGATTTGACGGACTCCAGGACTTTAGCACATTTATTAAAATATGATTCAAATTTTGGTATTTTCGAAGGCGAGGTAAAGGCAGAGGGAGACGAACTTCTGGTCGGTGGAACTGCGATCAAGGTTTTGGCCATCAAGGATCCAGCAGAACTGCCCTGGAAAGATCTGGGTGTTGACATCGCCATCGAGTCGACAGGTTTGTTCACGGCGCGTGAAAACGCAGCCAAGCATCTTGATGCCGGCGCAAAAAAAGTAATTATCAGTGCGCCAGCCAAGAATCCGGACATCACCGTGGTCTTTGGAGTCAATCACAAGAAATACAATCCGGACACACATCACATCATATCGAACGCCTCCTGCACGACGAACTGTCTGACGCCGGTCGCAAAAGTTGTGATGGACAACTTCGGCATCGTGAAGGGTTTGATGACAACGATCCACTCCTACACAAACGATCAGCGAATTCTGGACTTGCCGCACTCGGATTTGCGTCGTGCGCGTGCGGCGGCCGTTTCCATGATTCCAACGACCACAGGCGCCGCCAGGGCAGTCGCTGAAGTTCTTCCGGAGTTGAAAGGCCGCATGGACGGCATGGCGATCCGGGTTCCTACGCCGAATGTTTCGCTGGTCGATGTCGTGTTTCAGCTTGAAAAGACGGCCACGGCGGAAGAGGTTAACGCTGCACTGAAACGCGCTGCCGAAAGTGAATTGAAAGGGGTGCTCGGCTACACGGAAGAACCGCTGGTTTCGAAAGACTTTAACGGCGATCCGCGTTCTTCAATCGTTGATGCACTCTCCACCAAAGTCTTGGATGGTAACTTTGCAAAAGTGCTTTCCTGGTACGATAACGAGTGGGGATTTTCGAGCCGTGTTATCGATTTGGTTGAACACATCGCCACGTCCCTGTAAGCCGAAGGCAAACCAATGAGCACACGACGATCGATAATTGGCGGCAACTGGAAGATGTTCAAAACGCCCAGCGAAGCTGCCACAACGGCAAAAGCGCTTAAGGTCAAATTGATCAATGTTGAGGCTGTGGATGTGGTTGTTTGTCCGCCGGCAATCGATGTGCTGCCATTGGTTGAAATTCTGAAAGAGACGAATGTTGCGATTGGTGGTCAGAACATGCACTGGGAAGATGAGGGCGCGTTTACGGGCGAAGTTTCTGCTACCATGTTGCGAGACGCGGGCTGCAGCTACGTCATTCTGGGGCATTCTGAGCGGCGTCACGTATTTGGTGAACAGGACAGCGACATTAACAAGAAGGTGAAAAAGGCTTTGAGCGCCGGGCTTACACCCATTTTTTGTGTTGGGGAGAAATTGGACGAACGCGAACACGGACGAACCCGCGAAGTGGTGAAGAAGCAAGTCGCAGCAGGGCTGGCAGGTGTGCAATTGTCCGACCCCGCCGATCTGGTTGTTGCGTATGAGCCGGTCTGGGCGATTGGTACCGGCGTCAACGCGACGCCGGAACAGGCAGAAGAGGTGCATCAGTACATCAGGGAACTTTTGGGAGAGCAGTTTAGTAAAGGGCTAGCGGATGGCATCCGGATTCAGTATGGTGGCAGCGTCAAACCTGCCAATGCCGCAGAGCTGCTAAGTCAGGAGAATATCGATGGTGCGCTGGTTGGTGGAGCGAGTCTGGATCCGGAAAGCTTCACTGCAATAATCAAGTCAGCAGAGAAAGTTAATTAGCCGATAAGGGAATCATGTACGGAATACTCATTTTCTTTTATGTTCTGGTTTGTATAGGATTGACAGTTGTCATTCTTTTGCAATCCAGCAAAGGCGGGGGATTAGCCGGTGCTTTCGGTGGCGGCGGAGATATGGGCGCTGTGTTTGGCGGCAGAGGCGCAGCGACGTTCTTGAGCAGACTCACCACCGGGTTTGCGATTGCGTTTCTGGTCTTTTCGCTGTTGCTGTCATTTGTGAACAGAGGTAGTTCCGATAATACGGGTTTGGTGCAGAAGGAGCAACAAAAGCGCGCTGCCGGGCCTGCTTCGGACTTGCCATT
>SMXE01000026.1 GCA_004357015.1 Caldithrix sp. | reverse complement strand
GGCAACCTGTCCTGGGTGAACGATGATTTCTTCGACAACAAAGAGCTGGATGAGTCCAACACGAGTCTTGCTCTAGCCCTCAACGCACCCACGTTCAAGTCGAAGGTTGGCTTTAATTACAGCGTTCCGTTCGGCATTTCTCTCAATGCGGCGGCCCGCTACACACAGGGCTTCCCGGTCCTGTCCGGCCCGTACGTGGGAGATGTTGACAACTACTTCCTGTTCGATATTGGCGCCGGATACGATCTCGGCCGCTACGCAGCCGGCATGCGGTTTGACATCGCGGTGACAAACCTGTTCGACAACGAGCACAGAGAGTTCATCGGCGCGCCGGAAATCGGACGCATGGCAATGGCAAGAATTAGCTACACGCTGCGGTAACACAAAACGAAGTAGGCGGAAAATCCCGGCTCGAGACCTGCGTCTTGGCCGGGATTTTTTGTTTGAGTTCCAGAGCACGGAGGGAACTATGAACTTTTCAGGATGGAGAGCGTGTTGCCGGGCTCAGGTATCGTTATCTGCTGCCTCGTCGCAACTCTCACACTTTGTTATGCTCCGGTTTCTTGTAAGGAAAAGTCACAGATGCCGAGACCGGGGAAGGTCTTCGCGGAGCGAAATACCAATAGCCGAACTTCCGAATTCAGTTCTTTGTTTTTCAATACTTTGCTTCTTTGCGGTTTAGAACTTTTTGAGGCTAATTTTCGCTCAACACATCCTGTTGCCGCTGCACGTCCGGTTGGTGGTCCAGGTTTATGAACTTGTAATCCTCACCAAACTTTTTGCCGCGCCGGTCGAAGAGCGTCCGGATGTTGTCGTCCATGGAAAAATAGATAATCTGCCAGCCGTTCTCCGCAAGCTCCGCAACCTTGTCGACCAACAGTTTCCGGCGGCGCCAGTCTGAATACTGAAAGGCATCATCCAGAATCAGAAACAAACTATCTCCTTGCATGAGCCTGGCGGCGAACCCGATGCGGAGAGCCAGCAGCACCTGCTCCTGTGCACCGGTGCTGAGATCGGCCAGATCGAAGGTGTTATATTGATCCGAAGCCACCAGCTTCTCCCCCTGCAAGTCCACGCTGTGGTAGCGGTTGGTCACCTGGTAAATAGGCGTCTGCACCTCCGGCGATCGCAGGCCGGCAAGAATCTTGCTTTCCTCATCCTTGCGCAATTCTTCAACCACCTCGTTTACCAGAATCTTGCCGGCAATTTCGGCGGTTATGGCTTTGTAGTCCTGCAAGATCTGCTGACTCCTTTTTTGCAGGTTCGCAAGGATGATTTCCCACGACGCGGAAATGTCGTCCTCGGTTTCCTGACAGACCAGTTGCTTCAGGCTTGCGAGATTCCGGTTCTCCGCTTCGACCAACTCCCTGACATCCTCGAGTTCTTTCTGAATCTTTTCAAGCTCCTCCCGGTTGTATTTTACCTCAGGGTCGTCATTCAAATAATCCGAAACCGCCACATCCAGTTGCGCCAGAAACAGCTCCCGGTCACGCAAACGCGCCTCCAGAGCCCGCGCTTTTTTTTCCTGCTGCTGCAGTACGCCATCCCACGAGCCCGGCTCCGGCCGTGCGCCGGTCAAGTTCTGAAACGCCTCATCGATTTTGCGCTTGTCTGTGTGCAATTGCGCCAGGTCATCTTTTAACTGCTGGGCCAGAACGCGGGCGATGTTGTAGTCCTGCTCCAATTTTTCCAGTTGTCCGAGAATATCCGGCAGGCTGGTCAGGGGCGAGCCAAAATATTTTTTAAAAGTCGCCTTCAGGTTTTCTATTTCCTGTTTTTCGGTGGCGTGCCGCAACAGTTTTCTGCTTTTCGTGAAGTAGAGAAACCCCACTAACCCCCCAAGCGCGATGGCCCCGGCGGCGTACACCGGCATGCTCAGAAAGGAAAGCACCGCGGCATTCAGCAACAAAATGATGGCCGCCACCAGAAAGAAAAGCGGCGGTTGCGCCACCTCCGCCCCCAGGTTGTTCTGATAAACCTCGCGCGCGCTCTTCAGCCACTCATAATGCCCGCTTTGCTCTGCGGCTTTCTTCTGCTCCTGCTGTTTTTGTCTGTACTCCGCGACCATCCTGCGGTAGTGTGAGAGTTGGCTGCGCACAGCAAGGATTTGTTCGGTAGAGGTGCGGTTCTTTTCAGCTTCCAGGTGCTTGATTTCCTGAGCGCTCTTGTACGCCAGAAACCGTTTCGCCCGCAGCATTTGGTCACGCCACTCCTCCAGTTTGCACTTCCGCTCCTCCAGTGTCTTCCTTTCGCCGCCGGAGTAGGCTTTGTTGATGCGCTCAAACAGGCCGAAAATATGCTTGTTTTCTTTTTCCAGATCCTGGCGCGCACTCATTTCGCCGCGCTTGGGGCCCGTGAGCAGTCCGCTCTGAATTTTCGACTCGCGCACTGTTTTAGAAATACGTTTTTGGATGTGATCGAGAATTTCGCGGTTGGATAGCAGCCGCTTCAGAACGGTCGCGTCGATCCCGCCGTCCGCCTCTGCCGCTATGTCAACTTCTGCGCCTTTAACCACCAAGAGACGGGAGAAATCCGGCGGCAGGCCCGGTCGCGTGATCTCCCAAAAATCTTCTATCTTCTGCTCCGAGGAAGGCCAAAACTCAACCGGCTCGTCGGCCAGTCCTTCGAGGATGACTTTGCCGCGCGCCTCCTGCTTTCTCAGGTTCCACGGCGTGGTGTGCTTGAACAAGGACCGGATGATAAATTCAACCAGAAACGTTTTGCCGTTTTCATTGTGGCCGAAAATGAGGTTCAATTTGCCAAGCTGAAACGATAGCTGGCTGTGCGGACCGAGGTTCTGGACGCTGATTTCACGAATCGAGACTGGCATCGTCATCCCCCATAAATTACATGCAGTGCTTGCAGCAAAATCTGCTCTTTGTCTGGCTGGCGGTCATCCTGCGGAAATTCGGTCTGCTGCAAACGCTCTTTGACTCGCCGGGCGATTTCCAGCAGGTTGGCGTCGTCTGCGGTGGAGACCTCGGAAAAATCCGGCTCGCTATCGCGGTAAAATCGAAACGCTTTGAACGATTCGAGTACGGCTTCCTGCAGGGCGCGCCGGTTCGAAGAGTAACCGTAAAACCGCACCTGAACCCGGGCTTTGCCGATTTCCTTTTTCGTAAGCTGCCAACCGCGAATGCGCTCCGCGATTTGCTGTTTCACATATTCGATCTCGTTCCCGGCCGGAACCACCACGAAAGACTCGTTAAAGTGGAGGATGTCCGAATCAACCACCTGCGACTCCACGGCGCCGCTCTCCGTGTCCAAAATGAGAAAGCGCCGGCGGCCGGTTTCCCGAATATCGAGCCCGCACGGCGAACCGACATAGCTGACGACATCGCTGTCCATCGGCTTGTGGAGGTGGCCAAGAATGGCACGCGCGGGCAGGAAATTCTCGATATCAGTCCGCGTCAACGGCATATAAATGCCAGGCTCCGACGGATCCGGCTCGTGCATGCCTTCGGTCCAATCGCCATGTCCGACCAGAATCCACTGGTTGGTCTTCAGCACCGAAGCGTGCGCCGCGATGAACTCACCCATGGTCGCGTCTTTCAGGTAGGGCAGAAAAAGAAACGTCATGCCGTTTTCCCCGAACGCGCGGATACATGCTTTTGAGACGATCTCGACGTTCTTCGCAGTCATCTGTCCGGGATTGAGTTGCGAGTCGTGATTCCCGGGAATCAGGATCAGGCGCAGATTTCGGAACTTTTCCTGCTGGCAAAACGCCTCGAACTCGGCGTAATTCCCGCTGGCTTCATCGAAGGTGTCGCCGGCGAGAATGACGGTAGCGATGTCACGCGCAACGACTTTTGTCAGGATATCCGCAAGCGCATTGTAGCGTTCCGGATTCTTCAGCCGGGTTGTGAGGTGTAAATCGGCGGTTAGAGCAATCAGCAAAACTTGGCCCTCAGACTTCGTAATCTACGACTGTTTTCTCAGTACGAACCTTGTCCAGAAAATCGGCAATGAGCCGCTGGTGCGCCGGGTGCTGCTGGTAAGTCGCAAGCGCCTCCCGGCTTTCAAATTCCGAATAAAGTATCACGTCAAAAGCTGCGTCCGAGCCGTTGAAATTAATACCGGCTTCGGCAAAGCGTAACTCGTCGATGACGGCCTGCAACGCTTCCAGTTTTTGTTTGAGCTTTCTGGCATTTTCCGCCTTGTTCGCGCCTTCGGCGAAATCCTTTAACTTCCACATGACGATGTGCTTGACCATTTTTGACTATTGCCTTTCCAGCGTTTCAGCTTTCGGCGGTCAGTTCTCAAGCTGATGGCTGATAGCTCATTATCTTTGATCTCGACCCTTGCAACTGCAACAATCCGAGAGGTTTAGCTTCCAATTCGCAAGAGTTCCGCCTAAAATACTCTAATCACTTTTAAAATGCAAGCCACATTTGTCCGGCACACTGCGCTCGCCTCGGCAATTTTCGCTTGCATTTTCAGGGGTGAATGGCTATATAGAATTGAGGTTCATTGCGCGCGGTTTCACAACAGCTCTCACTTGCGGAATCACCTGCCAGCCACCTCGCACCTGATTTAGAGCGCGGAAGCAGTTCAAACTACCGGAGGACACCATGCCGTTTGACAAACAGTTTTCCATATTTGTGCAGAACAAGGTCGGAAGCCTGGGGGACCTCTGCCGCAGCCTTGCCAGGGAAAACGTGAACATCAAAGCCATTTCCATCATAGACGATCTGGAGTGGGGAATTGTGCGCGTCGTGGTGGACGACCCCGACAAGATCAAAACGATCCTGCAGGATCTCGGACTCATGTACGGCGAAAGCCAGGTGCTCACCCTCGAACTGGAAAACAGCCCTGGCGCCCTGGCAGAGGTCGCAGACAAGTTAGCCAGGAAAAAACTGAATATTGAACAGGCCTTTGCCACCGCCACGGGCGAGGGTGCGTTCCTGGTTCTCACGACCACGGACGATAAGAAGGCGAACAGTGTGTTGTCGGGCTAGAAAGCGGTGAGGCCATCAACTTCAGCCGCCGGCCAACAAGCATGAAACCCCCAGACCCGAAAATTCTGAAAGAAATCCAGGAGCGCCTGCAGAAAGGCGAGAACCTGTGGCGCATTCTGGATCAGTACGACCTGACCACGGACGAAAAAATCGAACTTCTGCGCCTGTTTGACGATCAGAAATGGGATTAGGTGGCGATGCCGGAAAAGATGAGCATGCAGCCAAAACCCGAATTGAGCGATTGGCTTTTGGCAATTAACTTTTAGCTAATAAAATTCAATCAGTTGCAATGGTTATTGTAAATCACCTGACAGGTGAAATGATATTTACTACGT
>SMXE01000001.1 GCA_004357015.1 Caldithrix sp. | reverse complement strand
CCCATGCCGCTGGAGCGCCTTACCACTCTGATCATCAGTCTTGCCAGCGTTTTGCGCGAGGTGCATTTGCAAGGTGTGGTACACGGACTGCTCAATCCCGGCAGTATCTACCTCATGCGAGGCGACCGTATCAAGCTTGACGATCTCGCTTACAACTGGATCGTTCCGGATCTCTTCAAACGCGAAGACACTGAGGGGATGTACCTCACTAACTACATGGCGCCGGAAGTCTACTTCGGGCATGACCAGATAGATGGCCGGGCGGATATCTACTCCCTCGGCGCCATTTTTCTGCAACTCCTCGCCGAAGAAAATTTCAACGGTCAGATGAATGCTTCCCTTAAACACAATCAACTCATCGCCACCATTTCAAAAATCAGAAACCAGTTCTGGCAGCATGCCGGCACCCTAGAGTCTATTCTCGCCAAGTGTCTCGGTATGAACCCAGACTTCCGCTACCAGAACCTCAAGGATTTGCTGAAAGATCTGAAAACCCTGAAGCGCGAAGTGGCGGACGCCGCCGGGGAAGACTGCAAGCCGGAAGGCGATTAGTGTCATTCGGCAAAATACTCCCGGAAAACTCAGGCGTGGCTCACACGTGCGACGCACTTTCGAAAGCGCGTCGCAACTCGCACCAGCGAGATTCACTTGCTTTTTCCTACCTGTTTTCTTACCATTACACCATTCAAATCAACTGATTCTCTGATTTCGGGTCGTACGTACCGATAACATGTTGGCGCTACGATGGTATCTGCTGTTGGCTTTATTGTGCATTGGCATTAAACCGGCTGGGTCGAGTTTGAAGAAAGAGGTGAACGTGGCAGTTAAACTCATGTCTGCGAAAGCGATTGACAAGAACCATATTCAAGCGACTTTCAATGAGGAAGGCTTCACGTTCAGGGCCGAGGATGTTTCGGTTACCAGTGCGGTAGAAGTTAACCATGTTGAAGCTGATGGCCGGGTCGTCACGCTGGCCACCTCCGAGCTGAGTCGCAGCCGCAATTGCTACGTTGAAATAGGGAAGTACGGCCGGCTGCCCGTTGACCTCGGCGTGCTTTTCGATGAGATTGTTTCGGGCAAGCCACTCGGCTTTCAGTTGGAAAACGGCGCTACGGTTTTCAGGATTTTTGCTCCGCGCGCAACGACTGTGACACTGGTTCTGTTCGAAAAACACGACGTTGAAACCGGCGCCGAGCACGAGATGAAGCCGGACGAGAATGGCGTCTGGGAAGTCGCCCAGCCGGGCGAGCTCTGGGGCAAATACTACGGCTACCGAATCGACGGGCCGCGCGACGCTTTCGAGAAATTTACGCCCGACAAAGTGATCGCCGACCCCTACTCTAAAGCCGTTGTCAGCAAAAATACGTACCTGCACGAATCCCGAAGCATCATTCTCCGGACGGATGATTACGATTGGCAGGGAGACTCGTTCGTCACGCCACCGTGGCAGGACTTGATCATTTACGAAATGCACGTGCGCGACCTGACCGCGCATCCCTCCGCCGGCGCCAGGCAAAAAGGCACATATCGCGGCTTGGTTGAGAAAGGTGGCAAAGGTGGCATCGAGCACATTCTCGAGCTGGGCGTCAACGCAGTAGAACTGCTTCCGTGCCAGGACTTCGGCAACATCGAGATCCCGTACGGCGTGGAAGTCAATGGTGTAACCAACACCTGGAATCCGTACGAGCGCAACCACTGGGGCTACATGACGTCTTACTTCTTCGCGCCGGAGTCGTACTACGCTTCCGCCGGCAACATGGAGACCGGTGCTTACAACGGCATCCGCGGCCAGCAGGTGAACGAGTTCAAAGACATGGTGAAGGCGTTCCACAAAGAGGGCATCGCGGTCATCATGGATGTGGTGTACAACCATGTGTCGCAGTACGATCTAAATCCGTTCAAGTACACGGACAAGCAGTACTTTTTCAAGCTGGATGCCAAGCTGAATTTCACCGATTCAGGAACGGGCTGCGGCAACGAGGTTAGGACCGCCCGGCCCATGGCGCGCCGGATGATCATCGACAGCATCAAATACTGGCTGCGCGAATTTCACATCGACGGTTTCCGGTTTGACCTGGCGGCGGTTTTTGACTGGGAAACGGTGGACGAAATCACGCGCGCGGCCAGAAAAATAAATCCGAACGTAATTCTGATCGCAGAGCCGTGGAGCCTGAACGATTATCAGATCGCCGGCTTTTCGGAACATGGGTGGGCTGCCTGGAACGACCAATTTCGCAATGGCATTAAAGGCCAGAATCCGCGCGGCGGACTCGGGTTCATCTTCGGCAACTACTGGAACGACAACAGCGTCAAAACCATGCAGAATTATGTCAGAGGATCGTTAAAGGAATACGGCGGGCCGTTTGTTTCAGAGTCACACTCGGTAAACTATCTGGAATCGCACGATGACAACACGCTGGGCGATTTCATCCGGATAGGCGCCGGCAGAGTAAAGCCGGATCAAAGAATAACGAACCTTGAGGCAAATGCCAAACTGACGCCGACTCAGTTGAAGCTGAACAAACTGGCAGCAGTGCTTCTGATGACCAGCCAGGGCGCTACGATGCTGCACGAGGGGCAGGAATTTGCCCGCAGCAAAGTCATTGCGCCGACGGATGCGCCGGACCCGCAGGTCGGCCGCATCGATCACAATTCTTATAATAAGGATAATGAAACCAACTGGCTCAATTTTGACCAGAAAGAATTGAATCGCGAGCTGTTCGACTTTTACCGCGGCCTGATTCATCTTCGCAGAGAACATCCGGCGTTCCGGCGCACCAAACCGGGAACAATTCGTTTTCTAAATGACAGCATCCGGTTCGCCCTCGGTTTCCATCTCCCGCGTTCAAGCTCCGGGGATACGCATAATTTTGTGGTGCTGGTCAACGCCAATCCTACCGAACGCGCAAAATTTGTTCTGCCGCAAGGGCAGTGGCGCAAAGTGGTGGGGCAGAAGCGTGCCGGCATCAAGGTATTTGGCCAAACGCTTCAGGGTGGGATCATGTTGCCGTCGCGTACAGCCCTCGTTCTCAAGAGCATGGATTGAAATACCTGTCGAAACGATCCGGACTTCATCTCAATTTCCCTAGATCTCGTCCTCTTAAATTGCTTGTAAGTTTTCCTGTTATGCTCTATTTTGTTTTAGTGTCTGAACGAAAACTCGATCTGGGCAGTCATTCCGGCCATTTTGTTGTGCCGGAATCCCCTGATTTAGGTAAGAGATTCCTGCCTGAAGCATACCGGAAGCGCGGCCAGTGCGGGGCGACCTCGAAAAATTGGTACAGGAGTTTTCAGAATTTGTAGCTGAAGAACTGAAGCACAAGAATATAGCATTTGAGTTTGTGCCGGCTGCCTCGCCGGTGGAGGTAAGATAAGATCGCACACAGTTTCTCCGTGTGCTGCGCAATCTGGTTCGTAACACGATTGCGGCCATGCCCAAAGGTAGCAAGCTCAAAATCTGGCTGCAAAAGACAAACTCACACGGCATCCTGCATATTCAGGGCTCTGGCGTGGACATCCAGGAGGATATGCTCAACGATATTTTCAATCCCTTTTTTACCACCAAAATGTTTGACACCGCGCTGGGACTCGCAATTACGCAGCAGGTTGTCAATGAACACAAGCAGGCAAATATTTTGCACCAGTAGATCAGGCGAAGCGCAACCTTCACCATGAAATTGCCGCTGGTCACCGAACAGTGAGGATGAAACTTGGAACCAAGATCAGTGCTGATTGTTGACGATGAAGCGAGCATCCGGACTTCTCTCAAAAAGGTGCTTGGCAATGCGGGTTATATAACGAAGACAGCTTCATCCGGGCACGAAGCGTTAAAGGTGCTGAAAAAATCGTCGGTGGATGTGGTGCTTTCCGACTTGCAGATGCCGGACGATGATGGGTTCCAATTGCTGGTGGGCGTGAAGAAAGAGCACCCGAGGACCGAAGTAATCCTGATAACGGGGCATGGTACCGTGGAGCGGGCCGTGGAAGCGATGAAAGAGGGCGCTTATGATTTCATCACCCAGCCGTTCAAAAAGGCTGTTATCTTGAGCACGGTTGAACGGGCCATCGAACGGCAAGATCTGGCGCAGGAAAACACCTATTTAAAAGCACAGCTCGCAAAAGGAGTGACTACGCATGAGATCATCGGAAATAGCGCTGCCCTGCGCAGCGTCCTGAACATGGTGGACCGGGTTGCACCGCTGGTCTCGACCGTGCTCATTACGGGAGGCAGCGGCACGGGAAAAGAGTTGATCGCCCGCGCTCTGCACCGAAAGAGTCCGCGTGCCGGCAAGCCCTTTGTGCCCATCAACTGCGCAGCCTTCCCGGAAAATCTTATCGAGAGCGAGTTGTTTGGCCATGTGAAGGGATCCTTTACGGGCGCCACACGGGATAAACAAGGCCTGTTTAAGGTTGCGGATCGGGGCACGATTTTCCTGGACGAAATTGTCAGTGTTCCGCTGAACCTGCAGGTCAAGCTTTTGCGCGCCATCGAGCAGAAGGAGATCTTGCCGGCCGGTAGCACCACGCCAGAAATTGTCGATGTACACATCATCGCAGCAACCAATAAGAACCTGCTCGATGAGGTGGAGCAAGGAAACTTTCGCGAGGATTTGTACTATCGCCTGAATGTGGTTGGCATTGAGATTCCGCCACTGAGGGATCGCGTCGAGGACATTCCGGATCTGATCGATCACTTCGTCGCCACTCACAATGCTCAGATCAACAAGCATATCCGGGGCGTGGACCCGGAAACGCTGCAATTCCTCATGGAGCAGGAATGGAAAGGAAATATCCGGGAGCTGGAAAACGCCATCGAACGCGCCATGATTCTGTGTGACTCAGACCTGCTCACCATTCAGCAGTTCCCGCACCTCATCAGACGGCCGGGAACTACTGGCGCAAGCGGTCCCGACTTGAAGAGCTCGGTGCGAAGATTTGAAGCCGATATGATCCTGAAAGCGCTGGACGCCGCGGAGCAAGACAAGAACGAAGCCGCGAAACTGCTGGGCTTAAGTTTGTCATCGCTTTATCGCAAAATTCACGAGTTGGGAATTGATGTGAGGCAGGTGGCGGATCGCCGATAATCATACATCGCTACGCTTGGGTATAGAGTCAGCCGCCCCCCGTGTCTGAACACAGATTGCAGACGCTTTGCAAGCCAGCTTCAGGCAGTATTCTATTTCAGACCCCTTGGAAAGTTCAGCAAGGAAGTAGCCAATAAACGTGTCGCCGGCAGCAGTGGTGTCAACGACTTCAACCTTCTCGGCCGGAACACTTATCGCCATTTCTTTGTCACGATATTGCGCTCCTCTGCTGCCAAGAGTCAGGACAACACCCGAATGCGGATAACGCTGAAGCAGAGCAGCAAGAATTTCATCTGGCGCCGATTTTCCAGTCAGACTCTTGCCTTCCGTTTCGTTCAGAATAAAAAGGTTAACTTTATCAAGAGGATACCCTCGCACGGACGCTGTAATCGGCGCGGGATTAAATACTGTGAACAACTCTTGTTCCCATGCCTTGTCAAGCAAAATATCTACACAATTGGTCTCGTTTTGAGTAAGAACGTAATCACCCATTTCCGCAGCCCCAAGAACAAGGTCAACATCAGCTTCACTAAGCGTCCGGTTGGCGCCGCCAAAAACAATGATTGAATTTTCGCCCTCCCGGTCTACTTGAATAATGGCATGACCCGTGTGTTCTGAACCAGTGGCAATATGGAATACGTCCACGCCACTTTCTGCCAGTCTGTCCTTTAACCATTCACCATCGGCCCCCACTCTTCCCACATGGCAAACATGGGCGCCGGCATACGCCAAAGCCACGGACTGATTGCCGCCCTTCCCGCCACAAAATCGTTGATATTCAAGGCTGGCAATGGTCTCACCCGGTTGAACGAACCCCTCAACCGCATAGACATGATCGATGTTGAGAGAACCAAAGTTGAAGATTTTCATAAGATCGTTCTGTTCGCAAAGTAACCCGTGTTCCGCGCGGGCACGGCTGAAAGTGATGTTACTTAGTAGATCGCAACCTGCCGATTT
>SMXE01000025.1 GCA_004357015.1 Caldithrix sp. | reverse complement strand
GGATACTTAGGGGTGGTTCTTGGCTTATGCCTGGTTGCTTTAAACATACTGTTTCGTTAACCGATGATCATGATTGGGTGCAGGTCGATTTTGGTGAGTAGAAATTTCAAACAAAACCACTGATTGAAAATGGAAAAAATGAAGAATGATTTAAAATATGTCGATATTACGGCAGATATCATACCGAGAACAACAGAAATGAAGGTGGGTTTACTCATTAATTTCGGCAAAGAAAAAGGTGACTTCAAACGTTTCATATATTAGTCAGAATCAGTGTTTTATCGGTGTGCAGCAGTGGCTAAGAATAAGTAGCCCTGGCCACACGGATCAACATAGAACCTTGGGATTCAAAGGGGAAACATCAATGCAGATAACATTTGCTGGAACCGGAGATGGACGCGGCGTACCCGCCGTTGGCTGTCAATGTAAATTATGCGAAAGAGCGCGGGATGAGGGTGGCAAGAATCATCGCCGCAGAGTTTCTGTGATCATAACGAATGGTACTGAGACGATCTTGTTTGATACGCCGGCCCCGATCGGACAGATGTTAAATGAGAAGAGAATATTTCACATCTCTGCCATTTTCCTTTCTCACAAACACTATGACCACATTGCTGGAATTGCGGAATTTGAATATTGGCCGGAAAAGATCCCGGTTTATGGCAATATGTCTGTTCTCGGCAATTTTGAAATAACCGACCGTTTATACGAGCAATGCAAGTTTCATGTGTTGCACGACCGGGAATCTGTCAGAATCGGCCGGATAAAAGTAACCCCGTTCGATGTGTCGCACAAAATCCCTACCTTCGGGCTGATATTCAAACAAGATGACCAACGCATCGTGCATTTTAGTGATAGTGTGAATACGAAATTGTCCGACTACCAGAGGTTGCAGGTGAAACAGGCCAAGCTCGTGATTTTTCATACTGTGTCCTGGGATGGCGGTACCGACCACATCGACATTGTCACAGTAATCAAGATTGCACAACGATATCCGAAGACTCGTTTTGTGGTCACCCATATCGGACATAACGCTTTCCCTCATGAGGAACTCGTGGAGAAGCTGGCCCCCTACAAGAACATAATTGTGGCTTACGATGGTCTGGAATTACGAGTTTAGACCTTTCCCCAATAGATTTAGTACCGAACAAATAATAGGCAGCATTCATGCATGTTAATTCAACCTTTCAAAAAACAATGAACTTTGACATCGTCCTGTTAGGGCATTTTGCTAAAGATAAACTCATCATCCACGGTGTCGAGAGGGAGGCTTCCGGTGGCGCAGTGTATTACGGCGCCCTGGCTCTGGCAAAAATAAACATTCGCGTCGCGATCATCACCATGCTCGCCAAAGAGGATTATTCTTACCTTGACATCTTTGACAGGAACGGCGTGCACGTGTTTGCCGCCGAATCGGCTGTAACCAGTGGCATCAAGAACACTTATTTGTCGCAAAACAACCTGAACGAGAGGATCTGTGAGCCCCTCGCCTTTGCCGGGGAATTTAACGCTGAACAAATTCCGGATATCACCGCCAAAATCTTTCACATCGGCCCCATCATGGCGGGAGAGGTCTCTTTGCAGCTCATGGATACCATAACATCAAAGTTTGATAAGGTGTCTCTCGACCTGCAAGGTGTCTTGCGGGTTAGGAATGGCCAGGACCTGAAATTCGTTGATTGGCCAGAGAAGGAACATGGTTTGAGACGAATCCACACCATTAAAGCTGACTCAGTAGAAGTCGAGGTTATCACCGGCGAGAAAGACCTGGTCAAGGCAGCCAAAATGATCTCCGGTTGGGGCCCGCAGGAAGTGGTCATCACTCACAAAGACGGCGTTTTGGTCTATGCTGAAGGGGAGATTTTTGAGGCCGCGTTTACACCGCAGTCCTTGAACGGACGCACTGGCCGCGGGGATACCTGCATTTGTACTTATCTGGCAAGCCGACTCACCTCTTCACCTGAGAAGTCGTGCAAATTTGCCGCAGCAGCCACCTCTTTGAAATTGGAGAAGGAAGGTCCATTAGATCGCACGAGCAGCGATATTTTAGAAAAACTGGCCAAAGACTATTCTTAATCTCAAAAAGTCCTGAGGCGCAAGGCCACACCAACTGTCAGCCAATTCTTTCCCAAGATTGCCTGGCCGGACGCTATTCCTTAGAGATTTCTTCTTAAAAAACTTGACAAAGAGAGAAAAAATATTTATCATATAATTGTATAAACAATTAAACAATTAGATGATTCATGCCGTTGATAATTGACAAACACAGCCCGATTCCACAATACTTTCAACTGCAAACGTGGTTGCTTGAGCAAATTGAACAAGGTGTCATCAAACCGAATGACAAAATCCCCACAGAAGAAGAGCTTGCGCAGAAAACAGGTCTTGCCCGTGCAACGACCCGGCAGGCGATACAAAATTTGGTCAACATGGGCTATTTGGTGCGAAAGAGACGCCTGGGAACGTTTGTCATCGACCGTGATGCAAATAATAACAGGCAGACAATCGTGGGCATACTCGTGCCCGATATCCGAAGCGGATATGCTCCGGAATTGGCGCGTGGCGCCGGGGACGAGGCCGCCAACAATAAGCACAGTATTATTGTTTGTAGTACGGATGACTCTTTCATAAAGGCCGATTTTCACACAAATCGTCTCATTGAACACTGTGTGGGCGGCGTCATTTTTGTGCCAACCGCTGCGCCAGATGAGAAAAATCACTTACTTCTTGAAAGATTCACCAGGCGAAACATCCCGGTTGTTCTGGCAGATCGTGCAATTTCGGATGTTGAGGTTGATTTTGTTACTACGGACAATTTCCAGGGTGCTTACGAACTAACCAAATATCTTATACTCAAAGGTCATAAAAAAATAGCCATTCTAGTGAGTACTCTTTTCACAACGGAGAAACAGAGACTGGAGGGTTACAAACAGGCCCTTTCCGATTATGGAATTCCCCTTGAACCGTCTTTGGTTTTTGCAAAACCCGAGCCGTACCTTGAGAAGGCTTATCTCGAATATGTGCGTGCAATCTTGACGCACAAAGATAAATTTACAGCTATTTTTGCCGGTCACGATAGAATTGCCTATTTGTTTTATTCTGTTGCTAACCAAATGGGCATCTCTATACCAGATGATGTTTCTATTGTCGGATATGATGATTTGGCTTATACAAATTCTTATTCTGTTACACTAACGACCATGAGCCAACCGATTTATGCTATGGGTGAGGAAAGTATGAAGCTCATCATGTCGAGAATTCGCGGTAATGTCTCTGGTTCGCGAAAAATAGTTTTGAAATCGAGTTTGGTTGAACGGTCCTCTGTTTTGCCACGAAATTGAGATTAGAGATTAATTATAGTTAACCAATTGTTTCTACAAAAAATATACTGGAAGGAAGTATGATGAAAACTGCAACACTTTCTGCAAGTTGGGAACCCAGGGCTGATTTCAAACTCGGTTTGAAAGATGTCGAGGGCAAGCTGACTTATTTAGGTAGTCGCGTCTGGCGGAATCCTCATATAGATATGATGGAGAAAGAGGTGCCAAAACCAGGCCCAACCGAAGTGCTTCTTGAATTACAGGCCTGTGGCATCTGCGGCAGTGATATCCACATGCGGCAGACCGACGAAGATGGGTATATTTTGTATCCGGGTCTAACTGCTTTTCCGGTGACTCTGGGCCATGAATTCTCTGGAAAGGTCGTTGAGGCTGGTAAAGATGCCATCAATAAACGCACGGGAAAAAGGTATGAGATTGGTGAAGCCGTCTGCGCTGAAGAGATGTTTTGGTGCGCGCAGTGTAAGCCTTGTGCTGATGGTTACCCCAATCACTGCGAAAAGCTTCAGGAGATCGGTTTTTCCTGTGATGGAGCATTTGCAAAGTATGTGACAGTTGATTCACGCTATCTCTGGAGTCTGGAGGGATTACGTGATATTTATGGCGAGGAGAAGATGTGGCTTCTCGGCAGCACAGTTGAACCGACCTCTGTGGCTTATAATGCAGTGATTGAACGCGGTGGCGGTATTCGGGCGGGTGAAAATGTCGTCATCTTGGGCGGTGGGCCAATTGGTGTCGCGGCCTGTGCGGTGTTGGCGCAGTCGGGTGCGAGTAATGTTATCATTTCAGAACCTTCGTTGACGCGCAGAGAAATGGCCTTGTCTATGGGCGCGACTCATGCCATCGACCCGATGAAAGATAACGCTGCCGAAGCCGTGTTAGAGATAACAAAAGGTATGGGCGCTAAGATCATTCTTGAAGCCACCGGCTTGCCCAGCATCGTCTGGCCTGATGTTGAGAGGATTATCTGGGAAGGCAGGGCGATCAATACAACGATTGTGGTTGTTGCCCGCGCTGATGTCAAAATCCCGTTGACCGGGGAAGTGCTGCAGGTGCGAAGAGCAAGTGTCGTCGGTGCACAGGGTCATTCGGGTCACGGTATATTCCCCAATGTCATCAGTTGCATGGCGGCAGGAATGGACATGACGAAAATGATCACCAAGAAAATTGGCTTGGATGACGTCGACGAAAATGCCGTGTTGCTGCAAACAGATCGCGATGAAGTGAAAATCACGGTGACAGGTTTTGATTGATAATTCTATCTTCGACCGAATAGTTTTTTGCGAAAGACTATTCCGGCCGGTTGTTTACGTTCATTAGAATCAACGTTTACCGCATAATTGTCTTACTCAAAGATATGACTAGAAGCTTTCAAAAGGGAGAAGTTACTATGATTGAGGAATCCAAATGGCTGGAGTCGAATCGTCCCGATATTCGCTTTGAAGACACACCCGTCGGCCGTCAAAAAAAGCAGATTTGGGAGGCCAGTGATGAAGAAATTGATAAGATTTTAGGGGACTATGGTATCCCTTCTCCATCGGAGTTGGGCAAGATTGGGGTGTACATGCAGAACACCGTGCGTCAAAGAGTCATTGAAAACAGACGCAAGAACGACATCGTTTTCATTCCGCTGGGGACGACTGAAAATCATGGTCTGCACACCATCACGCACCTGGATAATTTCATGACGTCGCAGATTCTGGAAGGAGTCAGGCGGCACACGGCCAAACAAGGCCGCCCGATCAATTTAGTCTATTCACCTTTGAATTACGGCGCCCATCCGCATCATCACATCGGCATGCCCGGCACGGTCTTTCTGGATGAAGATACGGTGAGGAAAACGTTAATGAGTGTGATGCTGGGTTTGTGGAACGATGGGTTTCGCAAAATCATCATGTTGAATAACCACGGCCAGCAGTGGGTCCTGGAATCCGCCATTCAGGAATTTCAGAAGACCTACAATTTGCCCGGGATCTTCTGGACCATCGATTGGCACAGGGCCGCGCGCGAGTTCTTCCGCACAAAGGGTCGTGGCGGCCCTTATGATACTGATTTTGTGCACGCGGACGAAGCCGAAACCGCCGTTATCCGCCTCCTGATGGGGGAAGAGTCCTGTGACATGGAATGCGCTGAAGAAACGGCTCCGGAAGGATATTTGCCAGACGGCCACTTTGATAAAGCCGTCGATCCGTACCAGCGGCCCATGAGCTGGTCCGAGGGTCAGGGACATTTCCCGATTGAATTGTCAAGTATGCCTGAGGGTGTGTTTGGCAAACCCAAGCTGGGCGAGCCGGCCAAAGCGAAGCGCTGTATCGCAGCGATTTTGAAATATCTCACTCTGATCAACGATCAGATATTGGAGGCGTTTCCGCCCGGACAGGTTCCCCCCGCAGAAGATGTGACTTTGAGGAGTAAAGAAGAGATGGAACCCTATTTGCGTGAGCCGCTGAGTCCCGGATGGAAATCAGTGTACGCTTTGCCAAAATTGACGGGCGCAACGCATTAGCCAAGGCAGAAACCGACTTTTTTCAAGAAAGTCGGTTTCTAAACTAAATGTAGAATGGATATGAAGCTGAGTATCGTATTATCAACACAACCCGCGTCTTTTTCTGCTCTGGCATATAAGGGAGAGTTGGCAACCAACATCACGAAGATTGCCGGTCTGGGATACGACGGTGTGGAATTGGCCGTTCGAGACCCCGCCTTGCTGAATGTGACGCATATTCAGGAAACGGTTTCAGAAAACCAGTTGGTGGTTCCTGCCATCGGTACGGGCCAGGCGTATGGTGAAGAAGGACTTTCCTTTACGAGTCCCGATGCAGAGGTTCGCAAGCGCGCTATCGAACGCATCAAGGCGCAGGTCGAGTTGGCTGCACATTTCGGCGCGGTCGTGATTCTGGGATTGATTCGTGGTCGCGTCCAGGATGGCGTGACCGCAAGTACTGCCCACGACTGGTTGGTTGAGGCGC
>SMXE01000024.1 GCA_004357015.1 Caldithrix sp. | reverse complement strand
TGGAGTTACGGCGCCTTGTGAGTATCGCGTTTTGAGGTTCGCCATTCAATCATTCGATATTTGACTGCGGCGTCAAGTGGGTCAGACAAGGGTCTTGAGTTTTTCTTCAAAAGTCTTCGACTGAGCTTCGAATGCCTGCGTCACTTCATCAAGTTCGTTGTAGCTCGCGTTAACCAATCTCTCCAACTCGCCTTGTGTTTTGGCAAGGCCGGCGATGGCTGCTCCATCTCCGTTTGTCGACGCTGCGACCAGCGCTTGCGTCACCTCGCTGACCCGAGCTTCCAGCTTCTCAATCTCCGTTTCAAGCGTTTCCATTCTTGAGGCCAACGGCCTGAGCACGCGCGATTTCTCCTGGACAAATTGTGCCTTTAATTTGCGCAACGCCTTTTTATCCGTGACAGCAGCCGGGGAAGATTCTTCATCCACCTCATTTTTTTGAGACGATTTGCCGTTCTCCTCGTCGCTTTCCCAACCGACGTCGTTCAGGAAGTCCTGGTAGCCGCCTTCATACACGAACTGTTTGCCGCGGTCAAACACCACCAAGCGGGTCGCAAGCATGTGCAAAAACATCTCGTTGTGCGTAATGAGAACGACTGCGCCGTCAAAGGAATCGATGGCCGCCATGAGCGAGTCGCACGATTCCATGTCAAGGTGGTTGGTGGGCTCATCGAGCAGCATCAGGTGAGCGGGCGATACCAGTAGCTTGCCGAGCAGGACGCGGCTCTTTTCGCCACCGGAGAGCACTGATATTTTTTTCAGTGCGTCGTCGCCGCTGAACATCATGGCGCCGGCAATGTTGCGCGCTTCTTGCTGCGTGCACCCGGCTTCAGCAAGCATGATTTCCTGCTCCACCGTATGATTCGGAGCCAGGCCTGCGGTATTCGTCTGTTCAAAATAGCCGATCTTAAGCGCCGGATGCGTGTTGATTTCACCGCTTTTTACCGCTAACGCCCCTGCCAGCACTTTCATCAAAGTGGTTTTGCCTTTGCCATTCTTGCCCATGATGCAAATGCGGTCGCCGGGTGCAACGGTCAGGTTGAGCCTTTCAAACAGCTCCGGCTGGCCGTCATAGGCAAACGAAACATTGCGCGCATCCATCAGCATTTTGGCGTTGAACGGGCTAGACCGGAACGAAAACTCCAGGGTATCGATCCTCTCAAGCTTGTCATTGCGCCGCTGTTTTTCAAGCGTCTTTATGCGCGATTGCACCATCCCTGCCAGTCGCGCTTTGGCGCGAAATCGCCGGATGAACTGCTCCACCTCTTTGCGCCGCTTTTCATCGTTCACACGCGTCTTCTCATAAATCTCTTCTTCCGACGCAATCTGATTATAAAGCTTTTCCGTGCCGCCTTGAATTTTGCGGAGGCTCCTGCGGTGAATGCCCAACGTGTGCGTGGTGACGCTGTCCATGAAACTGCGGTCGTGCGTGATCAGCATCAACTCGCTTTTCCACGCCCGCAGAAAGCGCGTCAACCAGCGGATGGACACGATATCGAGATAGTTGGTGGGCTCATCGAGCAGCAGCAAATCGGGATCGGACACCAGCGCTTTGGCCAGATTCAACCGCACCTGGAAACCGCCGGAAAATTCCGCCGCCGGGCGATTCACATTCTCGCTGGAAAATCCCAGACCCGCCAGCACCTTTTCGGCGCGCCAGGCATCGTGCTCCTGGCCGGGTGGCAAGCCCAGGCATGCTTCTTCCAGCACGGTTGCTTTCGTAAAATCGAGATGCTGCTGAAGATAGCTGATCCTGTAATTCTTAGGAATGCTGGTTGCGCCGGAATCCGGCGTTTCTACACCCAGAATCAACCGAAACAGGGTCGTCTTACCGTGCCCGTTCCGGCCCACCAGGCCGACGCGTTCGCCTTTGTTCAGGCTGAAACTCACATCCTCGAACAACACCTGCGCGCCGTACGATTTGGTCAGATTTGATACTTGAATCATGTCCCTAAATTAGCAAAAAGTTGATGAATAGCAAGCGAACCTCTTTAAATCTCTTGACTGAAAGGAACTTAAAGCTTATATTTTCAACTATGAAACGCGCCATTGCCTTCTTATTACTAAGTCTTATCTCATCGAGTTGCATAAAACACGAGGCGGAATTCGAAGCAATTCTGAAGCTGGAAGATCAGCGCCAGCCTTGCCATAAACTCTTACCGTTCCTGAAAAACCCGGAACCCATGATTCGCACCCGTGCTCTGGAGGCCATGGGCAAACTTCAGGATTCAACTTGCGTTTTTGAAGTGACAAAACTGCTCAACGACGTCAACCACAACGTTCGGCTGACTGCTGCATTTGCGCTGGGACAAATGGGCAGTGCGACTGCTGAGGAAGCACTCATTAGGCGTCTTACCTTTAAAGATGTGGTTGCAGTAAAACGGCGCATTCTCGAAGCGCTCGGCAAAATCGGTACGACCAAAACACTCTCAGTGCTGCGAAGACAGTTTAGATCTCTACAGGCAGACGTGCGGGCAGAGGCGGCCCTGGCGGCTGGCAGACTGGCGCGGCGCGGCTTGCGCGATCCTGCGCTGACCAATGAAACCACAAAGTGTTTGCAGGATGGTGATGCCGAAGTACGCTGGCAAGCGGCCTACGCCTTGATGCGTGTCGGTGAGACCGTCGAGCCCGAACCGCTGATGCATGTGCTCCAGGATCCTGACCCGCGTGTCCGGATGTTCGCGGTGCGGGCGCTTGGCAATCTCAAGGCCTACACCTTTCCCGAAGCGCTCGGCAATGTGCTGCGCAGCGATACGGACTGGCGCGTGCGCGTAAACGCAGCCAGTGCCTTGGCGAACTATCCGCTCACGCTGGGTGCGAATTATCTCACGCTGCTCGATCAGCCGCAGCAGGTACGCGTGGCCATCATCCAGGCCATCGGTTTATCAGCGGCTCTGCAAGAAGGCGGTTATCGGGAAAACAGTCGCGAGCTCAATCTCGCCAAGAACCAAATCGAGCAACTTTTCGCCGGCAGCAACGGTCACGAAGAGTGGACCATACCGGAAATCGGATTTGGGCTCATCGCTTACGCCAAACTGATGGGAGAGAAAGCCATCCCGACTATCGCTCGGTTTTCTGCTCACGAAAATAGCCTGCTGCGCGCCCGTGCCATGGAAGCGCTGGGTGAAATCGGATCGCGTAATGTTGCTAGAATTCTGGAAGCCAGCTACGACAGTAGCCATTCGGTTATCAAGATCGCCATTCTTGAAGCCGTCAGCAAGATCAAGGGGTATTACGATCCCAAAGTTTACTTGAGCGCTTTAGGAGAAAACGACCCGGTACTGGTCGCCATCGCAGCGGAAAAGTTGAGTGCGGATTCACTCCGAAACAAGATCCATGCCGGACGCGTCGTCAGCGCTTACCAGAATCTGCCAAAGCCGGTGGACCCGGAGTCGGCGCAGATGATCTTCGCAGCGCTGGCAAAATTTAGAGCGCAAGAAGCTGTTCCGCTTCTTGAAAATGCACTCGCTTCGACCGATGGAGTCCTTGCCCGTGCCGCTTCAGCAGCGCTCACCGCCATCACCGGCAGCGATTCTCTGCAAGTTACCCTCAACCCATCCCCAGCACAGCCTCGTTACCAGTACAGCGAAATACTCGAATTGCAGGGCGCGCATGCTATCATCAGGACAGAACGCGGCGATATTGAGTTTGAATTGCTGGCAGAAGCTGCGCCCCTCACCGTGCTTAATTTTGCGAGGCTGGCAGAGCGGAGTTTTTACGATGGCCTGACCTTCCACCGGGTGGCGCCCAATTTCGTCATTCAGGGCGGCGACCCGCGCGGAGACGGCTGGGGCGGGCCAGACTACTCCATCCGTTCCGAATTCAACAAGCATAACTACCTGCGTGGTATGGTCGGTATGGCCAGCGCCGGCAAAGACACCGAAGGCTGCCAGTTCTTCATCACTCATTCGCCACAACCTCACCTCGACGGCCGCTACACAATTTTTGGACGCGTTACCTCCGGCATGGATATCGTGGACCTGATTCAAGAAGGGGACGTAATTGAATCTGTCGTGATTCGAAGATGATGCAGAGTGGGAATGTTTGACGGATTTGAGGACTTGATGGCACCTCAAATTCACACGCATTCACTTGATCCATAAAATCTCTGTTCTATAATTTTAGTTCTGGCATTTTAAATATATATCTGATATATTAGTTGCATATCTAATTCCTCTTTTGCTTTCACGGAGATCGGACATGAAAGTTGATTGGGCCGGCGTTTTCCCGGCGGTGACAACAAAATTTAAAGAAGACGAAAGCCTGGACCACGCCGAAATGGAGAAGCATTTCGATTTTCAAATCAAAGCAGGCGTTCATGGCCTGGTCGTAACGGGTTCACTCGGCGAAAACAGCACGCTTACTGCCGAAGAAAAGCAGGCAGTCCTGAAGACTGCAGTTGCGGTGAGCAGCGGCCGCGTGCCGGTGCTGGCGTGTATCGCCGAGACCACCACTGTAGAGGCCTGCCGTTGCGCTGAGAGCGGTGCGAAAAATGGCGCGGATGGCTTCATGCTGTTGCCGCCAATGCGGTATGTTTCCGATGCGCGTGAAACCATGCAGTACTTGCGGGACGTGGCGTTAGTGGCTGAAAGGCCGATCATGATTTACAACAATCCAGTGGCCTACGGCGTCGACGTCACGCCGGAGATGTTTGCAGAACTTGCGGACGAGCCTAAATTCGCTGCCATCAAAGAATCGTCTGATGACATCCGGCGGGTGACAGACATCATCAATTTTGTCGGTGATCGCTATCAACTTTTTGTCGGCGTGGACAACCTTGCGCTGGAAAGCCTGGTTCTGGGCGCGGACGGCTGGCTTGCCGGACTTGTGTGCGCTTTTCCGAAAGAGACTGTAGCCATCTACTATCTGGTGAAAGCAGGTAGAATTGATGAAGCGGTGAAAATCTACCGCTGGTTTAAGCCGGTTTTGGATCTCGACGTTTCCACCAAGCTGGTACAGAACATCAAGCTGGCGGAAGCCATGGCCGGCGTCGGCAACGAGAATGTCCGGAAACCCAGGCTGCCGCTGGCAGGCGAAGAGCGAAAACGGGTCATGCAGATCATTTCCAAAGCGTTAGAAACGCAACTGGAGTTGCCAGCGGTGACAAAACGGAAGTAGGTTGGACAACGTATTTGACCAAACCAGGAAAATAGTTATGCAAAGACAAAAGAACTTTATCGGTGGTGAGTGGCAAGACGCTTCTCAGGCAAGAGACAACATCAATCCTTCCGACACCAGCGATATCGTCGGTGTTTTTTCGCAGGCAGAGGCTCCTGATGTGGCGACAGCGGTTTCGGCAGCCAAAGCAGCGACCGCCGAATGGGCCGGCAGCACACCGCAGCAGCGTTTCGACGTGCTGGATTTTATCGGCACCGAGATTCTGGCACGCAAAGCGGAGTTGGGACGACTGCTTTCCCGCGAAGAGGGCAAAACTTTGCCGGAGGGCATCGGTGAAACAGCACGTGCCGGACAGCTTTTCAAGTTTTTCGCGGGCGAGGCTTTGCGCATGAGCGGTGAACATATTCGTTCGGTGCGGCCAGGAATCGGTGTGGATGTTCAGCGCGAGCCAATCGGGGTTGTCGGCCTTATCACACCGTGGAATTTTCCTATTGCCATTCCGGCCTGGAAGATTGCGCCGGCACTGGCCTTTGGCAACGCCGTGATTTTCAAGCCGGCAGACCTCGTTCCCGGTTGTGCCTGGGCGCTGGCCGAGATCATCGCCCGGTCGGGATTGCCCAAAGGCGTCTTCAACCTGATCATGGGCAAAGGTAGCATCGTTGGCGAAGCACTGGTCAATCATCCGGACGTTTCTGGCATCAGCTTCACCGGTTCTGTGGCGGTGGGCCGGCAGCTCGCTGTGAAGTGCGCCCAGCGTATGGCCAAAGTACAGCTGGAAATGGGCGGTAAAAATCCGCAGGTGGTGCTCGACGACGCCGATCTCGACACAGCGGTCAACTGCGCCATAAACGGCGCATATTTTTCAACGGGGCAGCGCTGCACCGCATCGAGCCGGTTGATTGTCACGGCTGGCATTCACGATAAATTTGTGGAAGCCATGAAGAAAAAAGTCGAGCAGCTCAAAGTGGATGACGCGTTAGCTGAGGGCACGCAAATCGGCCCGGTGGTCGACGAAGCGCAGCTCAGCAAGAATTTCGAATACATTGAAATTGCCAAGAGCGAAGGCGGCAACCTGATCTGCGGCGGCCAGCATTTGCAGCGTGAAAAGGACGGCTACTACATGGCCCCGGCACTCATCACCGAAACCGACAATTCCATGCGCATCAACCGGGAAGAGGTTTTTGGTCCGGTGGCAAGCGTCATCAAAGTGAAGGACTACGAGGAGGCACTGGCCGTAGCCAACGATACCGAGTTCGGCCTGTCCTCCGGCATTTGCACCACCTCGCTGAAATACGCCGAGCATTTCCGCAACAACGCCGATGCCGGTATGGTGATGGTCAACCTGCCAACTGCCGGCGTGGACTACCACGTGCCGTTTGGCGGCCGCAAAGGATCGAGTTACGGCACGCGCGAACAGGGCAGCTATGCAGTGGAATTCTACACAACAGTGAAAACAAGTTATACGTTGGCGTAAGATAGAACAAGATGTCGATAACCGAATTTTAGTTGGGCTTCAAAGCGACAACTTTTGTCAAATTGTACCTTGGGGTACAGAGTTTTTTCTCTGAGTCCTCTGTGACTCTCGGGCAACACATATCTCAAGAAAAATGAACCAACAGCCGGAAAGCCTCGCCGAGAAAGCCTATCGCTTGATCGAAGAAATGATTGTGACGCTGGAGCTACCACCGGGCAGCAGTTTCTCCGAAAGCGACCTGAGCCAAAAGCTCAATATTGGGCGCACGCCAATTCGTGAGGCGCTGCAAAGACTGTCGGCGGAAAGGCTTGTTTCCATGCTGCCGCGCCGCGGTATGATTATCAGCGAAATCAACATTGCTGACCACCTGGCCCTGCTTGAAACGCGGCGTGTGCTGGACCGGCTCATCGCGTCGCGTGCGGCCCGGCGGGCGACGCAGAGCCGGCGCGACGAACTAAAGGAACTGGCAGATGCGATGATTGTAACCGCTCTGGATCGCGATCTGACGGCTTTCATGCGCCTCGATCGCAACGCTGATCGCATCATGGAAGCCGCAGCCAGGAATGCTTTTGCCGTGCGCGCCTGTGCGTCGCTGCACGCCCACTGCCGCAGGTTCTGGTACATGTACCAGGAAAACGGCGACCTGGGCGCATCCGCCAAACTGCACGCCGGCGTGATGAGCGCGGTTGCAAATTCGGACGAGATTGAGGCCAGCACTTCTTCTGACCGACTGCTGGACTATCTTGATCAGTTTACGCGTTCCGCGCTAGACCTTTGAGCAGAGCAAAAATTGTTATCGATCCAAATCTAAAACAAAGCAAATTATAGGGAAGGCTTAAGATCATTGGCACAACCTATTGGATCAAAATCTCTGTGCCCTCTGAGCCTCTTTGACTAACATTCCTTTCGCATATCAGCAACAGAAACCGAGAATGGCACGACACACTTTTTTTTGCATCGACGCCCACACGTGCGGCAATCCTGTGCGCGTTGTGACGGGCGGCGGGCCGTTTCTGGACGGCAAGAACATGAGCGAGAAACGTCGGAATTTTCTAGCGGAATACGACTGGATCCGCACGGGCCTCATGTTCGAACCGCGCGGCCACGACATGATGTCCGGCAGCATTCTTTACCCACCAAGCGACCAGGCCAACGATGTCGGGATTCTGTTCCTTGAGACCAGTGGCTGCCTGCCTATGTGCGGCCACGGCGCTATCGGAACAGTGACCGTGATGATCGAGCACGGTCTGGTGTCGCCCAAAACGCCCGGGAGGCTCCGTCTGGAAACGCCGGCAGGTCTGGTGGAAGCCTTCTTCAAACAAGACGGCAACAAGGTCGTGTCAGTGAGAATTGTCAACGTCGCGTCATATCTGGATTCCGCCGGCCTTGAAGTGGATTCCCCGGAACTTGGGATGTTGAAAGTGGACGTTGCGTACGGCGGTAACTTTTACGCCATCGTTGACGCGCAGGATAATTTTAAGGACATGGCTGAATTTTCCACAGGTGAGTTGATTCAGATGAGCCGGACGTTGCGCCAGCGGCTGAATGGAAAATACACGTTTGTTCATCCGGAAGACGACACCATCTGCGGTCTCAGCCATGTCCAGTGGACCGGCAAGCCAACGCAGCCGGAAGCGCACGCTCGCAACGCTGTTTTCTACGGCGACAAGGCCATTGATCGATCGCCGTGTGGCACGGGCACCTCGGCCCGCATGGCGCAGTGGGCAGCCCGCGGCCAGCTCGACGTCGGAGACGAATTCGTGCACGAAAGCATCATCGGCAGCCTTTTCCGTGGGCGCGTCGAAGCAAAGACGCAGGTCGGCGACCGGGACGCCATCATTCCGAGCATTGAGGGCTGGGCGCACGTCACGGGTTTGAACACGATTTTCATCGACGATGATGATCCGTATGCGCACGGGTTTCAGGTGGTTTAGCGGGGCGGGCGGCCACCGCGTGTTGGAGTGTGGGAAGCCTGGGAAACGCGCTACTACTCCATTAATCCAACGATCCACATCATTTAGTGTACGCTTCTCTTGCTCCAGACGATTCCAACAATGACACAAAAATCAGACACCCTGATTATCGGCGGTGGCGCCATTGGGCTGTGCACGGCTTACTACCTGGCAGAACGTGGCCTCAGCGTAACTTTGGTGGAGAGGGACGAAATCGGTTCGGCCTGTTCGGATAAAAACGCCGGACTCATCGCGCCGAGTCACATCATCCCACTGGCAGCGCCCGGAATCGTGGCTCACGGTGTGAAGTGGATGTTCAAGCGCAAGAGTCCGTTTTACATCAAACCGCGCCTGAGCCTTGACCTTCTCTCCTGGGTGTGGCAATTCATGCGCGCTTGCAGCGAAAGCCGGATGCGCAAATCGGTCCCCGTTCTGTATGAGCTTCTGCAAACCAGTCATGCGCTTTTTGAGCAACTCGACAAAGCCGGCGTCATCGCGGGGTGCGGTCTTTCGAAAAAAGGCCTGCTCATGCTTTACAAAAACCGCAAGACATTTGAAACCGAGCGCCGCGAAGCGGAGCTGGCGCGGGAAATCGGACTGCAAGTCAATGAACTGCAACCGCACGAAATTGAAAATCTGGAAACCGGAATCTCGACTTCAGCGGTAGGGGGGGTTTATTATGAACAGGATGCGCATCTGCAGCCGGAAGCGTTCATCATGGGGCTACGGACTGCGCTTGAACAACGCGGCGTCATCCTTCTCACCGGCGTGGAAGTGACCGGGTTTGAATTCGCCAACGGTCAAATCAGCAGCGCACTCACGCCGGACGCCAAATTCACGGCGGACGAATTTGTGCTCGCCGGCGGGGCCTGGTCGCCGGACATCGTTCGTGGTCTGGGGCTTCGATTGCCGGTGCAGGCGGGCAAAGGGTACAGTGTCACCGTCGAAAATCCGAAACAAAAGCCAAACATTCCTGCGATTCTGGTCGAAGCCAGGCTGGCGGTGACGCCGTTTTCTGACAGTCTGCGTTTCGCGGGCACCATGGAGTTGGCGGGGCTCGATCCTGCTATCAGCCGGCGCCGGGTTCATGCCATGCTCGATGCGATTTCCGACTACTATCCCAATTTCGACACAAGTGGATTGCAAAGCGCAGAGGTCTGGAGCGGACTGCGTCCCTGCACGCCGGATGGCCTGCCGTTCATTGGCCGGTTCAAGAAATTCAGCAACCTGGTCGCGGCCACAGGCCACGCCATGCTCGGCATTTCCCTGGCGCCGGTCACCGGCCGCCTGGTTGCAGACATCCTCACAAGAAGCACGCCGGGCTGCGACCTTTCGCCTTTACGGGTGGACCGATTTAACTGAAAAATGCCTATGGACACAAGAGAGGTCAAATCCGAACTCCTGCTTTTCCTCACCGCCGCAATCTGGGGACTCGCTTTTGTGGCGCAACGCTCCGGGATGGCGTTCGTCGGCCCGTTCACATTTAACGCGGTGCGCTTTACCCTAGGCGCGGCGTCTTTACTTCCCGTGATTCTTTATTTGGACCGGAAGAAAAGACAGCGGGGTGAAACCGTCGAGTCTGCCAAAAGCCGCACGCTCCTGGTTGGCGGCTTGTCCGCAGGGTTTCTCTTGTTTGTCGGCTCCTCGCTGCAGCAGGTCGGCATTGTGTTTACCACCGCGGGAAATGCCGGATTCATAACGGGTCTGTACGTGGTGCTGGTCCCGATTCTCGGCATGTTTTGGGGCCAACGCACGGGACGGAACACCTGGGCCGGATCGTTGCTGGCGGCGGCAGGGCTTTATCTGCTGAGTTTTAGCGAGCAGTTCACGATTGCCCGCGGCGATTTTCTGGTGCTGATCGGCGCGTTTGTCTGGGCCGGCCACGTCTTGCTCATCGGCATGTTTTCATCCAGAACAGATTCTCTGAAGTTGGCTTTATCGCAATTTATCGTGTGTGCTGCCTTGAGCGCGCTGGTCGCAGTGGCTTTCGAGACCAACGGAGTCCTCGACATTCAGCGTGCGGCGATCCCCATTCTCTATGCCGGGGTGATGTCGGTGGGCCTTGCCTACACCCTGCAGGTAGTCGGGCAGGAGAATGCGCACCCATCGCATGCGGCCATTATTTTGAGCCTGGAGGGGGTATTCGCTGCCATTGGCGGCTGGCTGCTGCTTGGAGAAAGCATGTCCCTGCGCGCGCTGGCAGGTTGCGGTTTAATGTTGTTGGGGATTCTACTGTCGCAAATGAATTGGCCGGGCAAGATGATGGTTGCTTCCCGCCGCGAATAGGGTCGGAGTGAGAAGCGCCGATGCTTTGAACGGCTTTGTGGTGAATAAACTGTTTCGGTCAGGACTTTTCTAAATTCACTCTTGCTTTGCCCAAAGTAAAAAGGCGAAACGGAAGGAGGTAATGCTGCACAGATTTGTCTCACAAATTGGACTCGTCATTCTGTTGGCGGTTTCTTCAGGCGTGAATGCTCAGCGCTACCTCGGCCACCGGCCCACCGACTCTGGCGGCCGGCTGATGTCCGAGCAAGCCGCATACCATGTCACATTTTAGGATCTCAATCTAACCCGATCAACAACTACAACATCGCGCTCAATATTGCGCTGTACAAGATCATTGAAAGCACTTACGAGCCGCAGTCCTGCACTTGCAATTGCACTGCCGGAGCATTACTTTGACGCACTTGGATTACCGA